>JACFNY010000002.1:0-1479 GCA_019454625.1 Sphingomonadaceae bacterium | reverse complement strand
GCGCACGCTCGGCATCCGCCTCGAGGACGCCGTGGCGCGGTTGCGCCTCCCCGACCGGCTCGCCGTCTTCCAGCTCCGCGTGCGCTCGGACCCGGATTTCGCCGGGCTCTACCTCGAACACGAGCCGAAGGCGCAGGCCGTGGTGCTGTTCAAGGGCGACGCCGCCGAAAAGCTGAAACGCTATGTCGGCGACGATGCCTTCGTGCCGCGCAGCGTGGACTATTCGCTCGCCGACCTCGCCGCCGCCGAAACGGAGGCGAAGGACGCCTTCAAGGCCGCCGGGCTGGCGCTCGTCGGCACGGAACGGGACATCGAGGCGAACCGCGTGCTGCTCCATGTCGTCGATGACGCGGCGGCGAAGGCCGCCATCGCGACGGGGCGCCTGAACCTCTCCCCCGCCGCCGTGCTGAACGTGGTGGGCGACGACAGCATCCCGCAGCCGCAGAAGGCGGGCGCCGTCACGCACTTCCCGCAGGCCCGCGACCCCTCGGGCGCGGCGATGCAGGCGCTGTTCACCGGCACGCTGTTCGTGAAGGACGGATGCCTGCGCGTCGGCGACGAGGCGGGCGAGAGCCGCCTCGTGCTGTGGCCGTCCTCGGCACGGCTCGGCGAGGAGGGCGACAAGCTCGCGGTGCGCGACGGCGCGGCGGGCGGCACGCTCACGGTCGGCAGCGCCGTGTCGCTTTCGGGCGGCGGCACCGCCGAGCCGCCGCCGCCCGGCTATCTGCTCGAAACCATCCCGCGCGCCTGCGCCGGCCCCTACTGGATCGCCGCGAAGGGCTGGTAGACGCCCGGCAGCCGGGGACGACGACCGCCAGCACGCGGAGGCTGCGTCAATCTTTACTAACGCGGGCGACGGGAAAGACGGCCGCCAAGGAGCCGCGCTGACCGCGAACAGTCGGCCGCCGCTCACTCGTTCCGCTCCGGAAATGACGGAATTGCCACGCTTTCACGACGAAACCGTGATTTTTCGTAATCTACTGAGAATTAAGGATTCCGCGTATGAATTTCGTTAATCATGTCACCGTTACATCTCGTTTCACGGCATCGAGGTGATGCCCAGGGGGAACATGGATGACGGTTGCAACGGGGGCTGCAGCGGGCGGCGCATTGGCCGAACTGGAAACGCTGCTCATCGGTCGAAGCGAAGCGATCGTCAGGGTCCGTAATCTCATCGTGCGTCTCGCCGGTTCGCAGGCTTCCGTGCTGGTCACGGGCCCGTCCGGCACCGGCAAGGAAGTCGTGGCGCGCTGCCTGCACCTCGCCTCCCCCCGCCGGAACAACGAATTCGTTGCCGTGAACTGCGGCGCCATCTCGCGCGAGCTCATCGAATCGGAACTCTTCGGTCACGAGAAGGGCGCCTTCACCGGTGCGCTGCAAAGCCGCAAGGGCCGCTTCGAGGCTGCCGACGGCGGCACCATCTTCCTCGACGAGATTGGCGACATGCCCGCCGACATGCAGGTGAAGCTGCTGCGCGTC
>JACFNY010000376.1 GCA_019454625.1 Sphingomonadaceae bacterium | reverse complement strand
GACTCCCAATTCGCGGCGCGTTTGGCATTGAGGCGCCGTGACCTTCTTACGCAAGCTCAACGGATGGATGGCGGTCGTGGTCGCGGCGCTCGCGGCGGCCGTCGCCGTGCCGCTGTTGGCGCAGGACGCGGCCCCCGATACCGAAGCGCCGGCCGAGGCGCCTGCCGCGGGCGGCAGCGCCTTCCTCGTCGGCGACATCGACGTGGACGTGGTTGCGGGCTCCGCGGAGGCCGCGCGCGTCGCCGCGTTCCGCGAGGCGGCGCGGCAGGCGTGGCCGCAGCTTTATGCGCGGATGACGGGCGTTGCCGCCTCGGGCGCGCCGAAGCTGCCGGACAGCGCCATTGAGGCGATGGTGAGCGGCGTCGAGGTGCAGGAAGAGCATTTCTCGGACAAGCGCTATGTCGGCAAGCTCGGCGTCGTGTTCGACCGCGTGCGCGCCGGGGAGCGGCTTCCCGCAAACGCGCGCGTGCTGCAATCCGCGCCGATGCTGCTGCTGCCGGTGCTCGCGGACGGCGGTGTCACGTCCGTCTACGAGGGCCGCTCGCCGTGGCTGCAGGCATGGTCGCGCTTCGGCACCGACTCCAGCCCCATTTCCTACGTGCGTGCGGGCGGCAACGCATCCGATGCGCTGTTGCTGACCGGCTGGCAGGCGCGGCGCGACAACCGCGGCCTGTGGCGCTCGATCCTGTCGCGCTACGGCGCCGAGAACCTGCTCGTGGCGGAGGCGCATCTCGACCGCACCTATCCGGGCGGGCCGATCGTCGCCACCTTCCTTGCCCGCCACGGCCCGGATTCGGAGGTGCTGACGCGCTTCCGCCTGCGCGCGGGCGCGGCGGGTGAACTCGACGCCATGCTCGACACCGCCGTGCGCCGCATCGACGCCGCCTATGCACGGGCGCTCCAGTCCGGCGTGCTGCGTGCCGACCCGACGCTGACGCTGTCCATCGAGCCGGTCGACGTGTCGCCGGTGCTCGATCCGGCGGAGGCTTTGGGGTCGATGGGAACCACGGTCAGCGTCGCGACCCCCGACCCGGCGAGCTGGAACGCGATCGAGGCCTCGCTGCGCGCGGTGCCGGAGGTGGACGGGCTTACGCTGCTCGGTCTCTCGATCGGTGGCATGTCGCAGGTGCGCATCAATCATGCGGTCGATTATCCGATGCTCCGCTACGCGCTCGATCAGCGCGGCTGGCGCCTCGACGGCAGTCGGCTTCGCCGCCGCGCGGAGGGCGAGGCGCCGCTGCCGCGTCCCGTCGCGGCGCTGCCCTCGCTCCCGCTCGCGGACGACGCTGTCACCGAGAGCGACGGGCCGCGCGACCTGATGCCGCCCGCGAACGGCGCCGAGCGGTGATCGACGGCGCCGTCCTCGGCGGTCGGCGGCGAATCCCGATCCGCTGGCTGCTCGTCGCCGCGATCATCCTGTGGTTCGCCTATGCCACGCGCGGCGTGCTTGGGCCGTTCATCGCGGGGCTCGTCATCGCCTACCTGCTCGATCCCGTGGCGGACCGGCTGGAGGCGCAGGGCGTGCCGCGCTGGGCGGCCGCGATGCTGATCCTGATCGGCTTCTTCGGCGTGTTCGCGCTGCTCATCCTCGCGATGGCGCCGCTCGTGGTCGCACAGTTCCAGCAGCTTGTGCAGAACCTGCCGCAACTCATTCAGTCCCTTGGGCCTTTGGTGGAACGGCTTTCCGATGCGGCCGGCGACGTCGTGGTGCTGGAAACCTTCACCAACGACCTGATGCACCGCGCCGCGGCGTGGCTCAGCACGCTCGCCACCGGCATTCTGAGCCGCGGCCTCGCGGTCTTCAACCTGCTCGCGCTGTTCGTGATGATGCCCGTCGTCGCCTTCTATGCGCTGCGCGACTACGATGTGCTGACGGCGCGGATCAACGCGTGGTGGCCGCCCCGCTACGCCGGGACGATCCGCCGCCTGCTCGGCGAATCGGACGCGGCGCTTGCGGGCTTCGTGCGCGGCCAGTCGCTCGTCTGCCTGTCGCTCGCCATCTTCTATTCGGTCGGCTGGAGCCTCCTCGGCCTCAACTACGCGCTCGTGCTCGGCACGCTCGCGGGCGTGCTCGGCTTCGTGCCCTATCTCGGCGTCGTCGTCTCGGTCGGGCTCGGCCTCCTTGTCGGCCTTGGGCAATGGGGGCCGGACGTGCTGCACCTCGGCCTCATCCTCGTCATCTTCTTCGTCGGCCAGATCCTCGAAAGCACGGTGCTGACGCCGAACCTCATCGGCAACCGCATCGGCCTGCATCCGCTGTGGGTGCTGTTTGCCGTGTTCGCGGGCGGCGAGCTTCTGGGCATCCTCGGCGTGTTCCTCGCGGTGCCGGTCGCGGCGGTTCTCGGCGTCGTCAT
>JACFNY010000375.1 GCA_019454625.1 Sphingomonadaceae bacterium | reverse complement strand
CTAGCGCATCACCGGGCAGGACGGCGCGTTGCCGAAGACGATCACCGCCGGGCGATGGCCGCGGCCGCCGGCCTTGCCGGCAACCTTGACGGCACGGCGGCTCGTGTCGACGACGCGGGCGTCACGCAGCCCCATGCGCGAGGCCTTGCGCACCGCCTCGCGCGGCGAGCATCCGCGTGCATCGTAGCGGCCGGGGCCGCGATAATGGTGGCGGCCGCGGTCGTCGAAGCGGAACCTGGCGTTCGGGCCATGATCGGACGCGCCGAAGCCGAGATAGATCGAACCGCCTGCGGCGTCGGCGGCAGCCGGCAGCGCGGCGATGGCGCCGAGGCCGACAATGGCGGAAAGGGTGAGGGTCCTGAGGAACTTGAACATCGGGGCGGCTCCTTTGGCTGCGATGCGGGATGGCTTATCGCCGGGATCGAGGACACCCTAGGCCCGCCGGGATGAACCATCGCGGAACTCGCCGTTCATGCGGCGTTCATCGCGCTCCACACGGCAAAAAGCCCGGGACGCGAGGTTCCGGGCTTCGTCTCTCGGTCATGCCGGCCTGCCATGCCGGGCCCGCGTAGCAGGCCGGCATCCTGCGCGGTTCGCGTCAGGAGCAGCCGCTGGTCGCGCCGCAGGTGTCGCACTTCTCGCAGGTGCCGTTCCGGACCATGGTGAAGTTCTGGCACTCGGTGCACATGTTGCCGGTGTAACCCTGCATCAGCGCCAGGGCCCGTCTTTCGGCGGCCAGCGCCTTGGCGTCGGCGGCTTCGCGGGCGGCGGCTTCGGTGAACAGCGCGTCGGCGGCCGTCTCGGCCCGCTCCTCGATCGCCGCTTCCTCGGCCAGTTCCTTCGCCCGCTCCTCGTAGTCGCGGCGGAAGGCGGTGACGACGCCCGTTTCCGTGTCGAGCTTGCGCGCTGCGGCCGAGCCGATGGCCGTCACCGTCGCGCCGCCGGAGGCGCGCGGCGCGGAACCGGAAGCGCCCTTGGGCTCGCCGCCCGCCGTGCCGCCCGAGCCGCCCGTTCCGGCAACCAGCGTCGGCTTGTAGCCGCGCGTCCAGCCGGTCGAGATCAGGTTGGTCTTGCCCTCCTGGATGCCCTTGCCGAGCGTGGTGTTGGAGAAGTCCGACGTGTCGACATGGGCGAGGTCGTGGCGGCCGAGATAGGAGATCGCCAGCTCGCGGAAGACGTAGTCGAGGATCGAGGTCGCGTTCTTGACCGCGTCGTTGCCCTGGACGATGCCGGCCGGCTCGAAGCGCGTGAAGGTGAACGCCTCGACATATTCCTCGAGCGGCACGCCATATTGCAGGCCGAGCGAGATGGCGATGGCGAAGTTGTTCATCATCGCCCGGAAGGCCGCGCCCTCCTTGTGCATGTCGATGAAGATCTCGCCGAGGCGGCCGTCGCCGAACTCGCCGGTGCGCAGGTAGACCTTGTGGCCGCCGATCACCGCCTTCTGGGTGTAGCCCTGGCGGCGGTTCGGCATCTTCTCGCGCTCGCGCACCACCTTCTCGACGACGCGCTCGACGATCTTCTCCGTCACCTGCGCCACGCGCGCGGCGGCGGGCTGGGCGACCAGTTCCTCGGCGCGCTCGTCGGCCTCGTCCTCGTCGTCGGAGATCAGCGACGCGTTGAGCGGCTGCGACAGCTTCGAGCCGTCGCGGTAGAGGGCGTTCGCCTTCAGCGCCAGCTTCCACGACAGCATGTAGGCGCTCTTGCAGTCGTCGACGGTCGCCTCGTTCGGCATGTTGATCGTCTTCGAGATCGCGCCCGAGATGAACGGCTGCGCCGCCGCCATCATGCGGATGTGGCTCTCGACCGAAAGGAAACGCTTGCCGAGCCGGCCGCACGGATTGGCGCAGTCGAACACCGGATAGTGGCTCTCTTTCAGGTGCGGCGCGCCTTCCAGCGTCATCGCGCCGCAGACGTGCAGGTTCGCGGCCTCGACCTCGCGCTTGCCGAAGCCGAGATGGGCGAGGAGATCGAACAAGGGGTTCGCGAGCTGCTCGTCGGAAACACCGATCTTCTTCAGCGTCTCGTCGCCGAGCGTGAAGCGGTTGAACACGAACTTGATGTCGAAGGCGGTCGGCAGCTTGCCTTCGATCTTCTTCACCGTCTCGTCGTCGAAGCCCTTCGATTTCAGCGAGGAGTGGTTGATGCCCGGCGCGTTGGAGAGCGTGCCGTGGCCGACGGCGTAAGCCTCGATCTCGGCGATCTCGGACTCGCTATAGCCGAGCGTGCGCAGCGCCTCCGGCACCGCGCGGTTGATGATCTTGAAGTAGCCGCCGCCGGCGAGCTTCTTGAACTTCACCAGGGCGAAGTCGGGCTCGATGCCGGTGGTGTCGCAATCCATGACGAGGCCGATCGTGC
>JACFNY010000374.1:1555-2369 GCA_019454625.1 Sphingomonadaceae bacterium | reverse complement strand
CTGATGCACGAGCTGCGCTGCCTCGTCTGCCAGCACCAGTCGATCGCCGACAGCGACGCCGACATGGCCGCCGACATGCGCGCCGTGGTGCGCGAGCGGATCGCGGCGGGCGAAAGCCCCGAGGCGGTGAAGGCGTATCTCGTCAGCCGCTACGGCGGCTACGTGACGTTCGACCCGCCCAAGACCGGCGCGAACCTCGTGCTGTGGGCGGCGCCGCTGCTGTTCCTCGCCGTCGGCGGCGTCGCCGTCTGGCGGCTCTACCGGAGGAAGGGCGCATGAGCGGATGGATCGCCGTCGCCGTGCTGACGCTGCTGACCGGCGCGGCGCTGTGGCGGATGAAGATGCCGCTGCTGCCGGTGGGCCTCGCGCTCGTCGCGGGCCTCGCGGGCTACCTGCTGACGAGCGATCCGGCGCTGCCGAGCAAGCCCGCGCCGCCGCGCGCGATCGACGCCAGCGCCGCGCCGCAGCTCGAGGAGGCGCGCACGCGCCTGCTCCAGAACACCGGCGATGTCGGCGCGTGGCTGATGTTCGCCGACATTCTCAGCCATCAGGGCAAGACCCAGTCGGCCGTCGACGGCCTCAGCCTCGCCGCGAAGGCGATGCCGGACGTGCCCGACCTGTGGGTGGGGCTCGGCAATGCGCTGACGCGCCATGCCGACGGGTTCATCACTCCTGCGGCGCGACTCGCCTTCGGGCGAGCATCCGCAATCGACCCGAACCATCCGGGCCCGCCCTATTTCCTCGGCCTCGCATGGCTGCAGGCGGGCGAGCCCGACGAGGCGCTGAAGGTCTGGCAGGACCTCTACGCGCGCAG
>JACFNY010000374.1:0-1545 GCA_019454625.1 Sphingomonadaceae bacterium | reverse complement strand
CCTACCGCCCCGAGCTCGAACGGCTGATGCGCGGCGCGCGCGCGATGATCGCGGCGGGCATCGACGGCGGCCGCTTCCCGGGCGCGGACGACAGCGCGCCCGCGCTCGAGCAGCGCTGAGCCGGAAGGTCCTGCGGGCGTGCGCCCGTCAGCGCGGCAACCGCTTTAGCGGATGCCGGCCATGACCTCCTTCAGCCTCAGCTTTTCCTTTTTCCATTGTGCGATGAGAAGTTCGTCGGGCATCGGTCGATGGGTTTCCTGATTGATCTGGCTTTCAAGGGAGGCGTGTTTTTCCGAAAGCGCAGTCAGGTGTGCGTCGACCATAATCCGATCTCCTCTGTCGAAGTGCATCAGGATGAGCGAGTGGACCATATTTCGAAGCGCTTGTCAGCGGGGAAGCGGTAAGCTGCGCATTTACTACAATCTGTGGTGGGGCGGGCCCGCCTGTCCCCAGAATCTGGGCGCCATGCCGCAGGCCCGTCAAAACGACTCGCAGCCGGCGTGCGCGCGCTTATGGTAGCGCCATGACCAGACGACTCGCGAACCGGCGACCGGAGTGCAGACATCGTGGATGAAAGCGACGTGAGGGCCCGCCTCGAGTCGCTGCTCGAGGAACACCGCGATCTCGATGCCGCCATCGAGGCGATCCGCGCCCTGCCGGGCTGCGACCAGCTCCAGCTCGCCCGCATGAAGAAGCGCAAGCTGCGCCTCAAGGACGAGATCGAGATGCTGCGCGATCAGCTGTTGCCCGACATCATCGCATAAAACTCCGTGCTGCGCGAAAGCGCGGGCGGGTGTACACTCTGCCGCATCGTTTCCCTGACAGGGGAGGTGACGCCATGACGAAGAGACTCTGGTTCGCGGCCGTTCTTGCCGCGCTTCCCGCCGCCGGTGCAGACGCGGCCGTGACCATCCTCGGCGACGGCTACGCCCGCAAATGCTACGAGGCGGCGGAATTCAACCGCGGCGGGCGTGCGGCGTTCGCGGACTGCGACCTTGCGCTGAAGTTCGACAAGCTCTCCAGATCCGAGCGGGCGGCGACGCACGTGAACCGCGGCATCCTGTTCATGCAGGGCCGCGACTACGCGAACGCCATCGCCGACTACGACACGGCGCTCGGCATCGACGGCGATCTCGCCGAGGCCTATGTGAACAAGGGGATCGCGGTGCTGCACCGCGGCGGCAGCGAGACGCTCGCGGTCGACCTGCTCTCGCGGGGCATCGCGCTCACGCCGAACCGGGTCGAGGTCGCGCTCTACGCGCGCGGTGTCGCGCACGAGAAGCTGGGGCGCGTGCGCGAGGCCTACGACGACTACCGGCAGGCGGCGGCGCTGAAGCCGGACTGGCCGGAGCCCGCGCAGGAGCTCACCCGCTTCAAGGTGGTGGAATAATAGCGCGCGCTGCGACGGCTGTTCGCCGGACGGGTTCCGCGAAAACGGTTCAGGCCGGGAAGCGGCGCTTCTCGGTGATGTCGAGCTGCACGATCCGCGCGTCGTGCACGGTGAGCGTGATCGTGCCGTAGCGAATGTGTTCGAGCGCCTCGCGG
>JACFNY010000373.1:1427-2370 GCA_019454625.1 Sphingomonadaceae bacterium | reverse complement strand
GATCGTCGCTGATGATCGCCCAGTGTCCCGCGATGATCGTGCCCTCGCCGGGCGCCTTCCCGATGCGCTCCAGCGCCGCGACATACTCGTCCTGCCCGATGCCGCCCGTCGAGAGGAAGCCGTCGCCGATCCGCGCGGCACGCTCGATGGCGGGGCCCGCCATGCCGCCGACGAAGATGCGCGGGCGCTGCTCGGGAACGGGCGTGATCGGGTGATCGCCGACCGTGAAGCGCTTGCCTTCGAAGTCGACGTTCCCGCCCGACCACGCGCGGCGGATGATCTCGATCGCTTCCTCGATCAGGCTCGGCCGGTGCCTGAGGTCGCGCCCGAATTCGCGGAACTCCATCTCGCGGTAGCCGATGCCGACGCCGAGATCGAAGCGCCCGCCGGTGATGAGCGAGAGCGTCGCCGCGTCCTCCGCGATGCGCACGGGGTCGTGGAGCGGCAGGATCATCAGGTTGGTGCCGATCCGCATCCGCTGCGTGCGCGCGCCGATGGCGGCGGCGATGACGAGCGGCGAGGGCGTGTAGCCGTCGTCGCAGAAATGATGCTCGGTGAGCCAGACCGAATCGAAGCCGATGCTTTCCGCTCCGGCGATCTGGTCGAGATACGCGGCGTACATCTGGCCGAACGGATTGCGCCACTGCGCCGGGTTGCGGAAATCGTACCACAACCCGAAGTTCACCTGACCCATGCTCCCTCCCCTTCAGCGCCTCTTATGCGGGCGGGCTGAGCGTGATCCCGACGAGCGGGCTGAAATGATACATGACGACCCGGCGCTTGCGTATCTTCCAGACGCCGCCGCGCCGCTCGAAATCGTCGTAGTAGGTCGCGGAGACGGTCTGCGCCTGCCCGTCCGACGTGGTGCCGATGCAGTCGACGTCGCACATGCCGCTCGCCGTGTCCTTGCCGGTGAACTCGACGCGGTGGTTGGTGGTGAAAT
>JACFNY010000373.1:0-1417 GCA_019454625.1 Sphingomonadaceae bacterium | reverse complement strand
AAGAAGGATTTCGAGGACGCCTTCCACGCCGGCCACAGGATTTCCTTCACGGCCTTCGCGATGCCCGCGTGCCCTTCGAAATCGCCGAACGGCGGGCCGATCTCCCACACGCAATCCGCCCACCAGATCGCGAGGAACCGCTCCCAGTCGCGCTTGTCGAAGCCGTGGCAATAGTCGGCAGCGAGGTCCTGAAGCGCGAACCGGCTGGCAACGTAGTCGAGCGTATCGAGAGTCATTCGGCAGCCTCCTTGGCGAGATAGGGTGCGAGCTTGCGTTCCGCCTTCTCGCGAAGCTCCGGCACGAACTGCGTCGGGAACACGCCCGGCGCAGGCTTCACGGTCCGCAGCACGTCCTTCGCGACCGAGACCTTGTGGACTTCGGTCGGGCCGTCGACGATGCCCATCTCGGGCACGTACTGCCACATGTTCATCAGCGGCGTTTCGTTGGACATGCCGAGCGAGCCGTGGAGATGCAGCGCGCGGTAGACGACATCGCGCAGCACGCCCGGCATCGCCGCCTTCACTGCCGAAATCTCGCGCCGGACGGGCCGCGAATAGCCGCCGTCGCGGTCGAGCAGCCACGCTGCGTAGAGCACGTGCAGGCGGAATTGCAGGATCTGCGTGTAGCTGTCCGCGATCTTCTCCTGCGTCATCTGCTTGTCGGCCAGCCGCTCGCCCTTGGTCTGGCGGCTGACGGCGCGCTCGCACATCATGTCGAGCGCCTTGTTCAGCATCCCCACGGTGCGCATCGCATGGTGCACGCGCCCGCCGCCGAGCCGCGACTGCGCCACCATGAAGCCGCCGCCGACGGGACCGAGCACGTTCGCCTTCGGCACCCGGCAATCGGTGAAGCGCAGGTAGCCGTGCACGCCCGATCCGATCTCGTCCTTCGGGCCGACCGCGACGTTGCGGACGATTTCAAGGCCGGGCGTATCGCGCTCGACGATCAGCATCGTCGAGCCCTCGTGCACCGGCACGGCGGGATCGGTGATGACGACGACGATCAGGAACTCGGAGAAGCAGGCGTGCGAGGCGAACCATTTCTCGCCGTTCACCACCCAGTGATCGCCGTCGAGCACCGCGCTGCACGTGAACTCCGCCGGATCGGCGCCCGCCTGCGGCTCGGTCATTGAGAAGCACGACGCGATCTCGCCGTCGAGCAGCGGCTTCAGGTAGCGGGCCTTCTGTTCCTCGGTGCCGAAGCGGGCGAGGATCTCGGCATTGCCGGTGTCGGGCGCCTGCGTGCCGAACACCGTGGGCGCGAAGCGGCTGCGGCCGAGGATCTCGTTCATCAGCGCGAGCTTGACCTGCCCGAAGCCGTTGCCACCGAGGTCCTTGCCGAGGTGGCAGGCCCACAGCCCCTTCTCCTTCACGATCGCCTTCAGCGGCGCCATCGCGGCGGCGGCGGGCGACGCGGG
>JACFNY010000372.1 GCA_019454625.1 Sphingomonadaceae bacterium | reverse complement strand
AGCTTCTCCAGCGTCCCGGCGTCGGGCGCGACGGTCGAGACGCCGCGGATGGCCAGCTGGTCGACGATCATCGCGCCGCCGCCGCCGGTGGTGGTGACGACCCCGACCTGCGGCGTCCGCTCCCCGCGCTTGCGGATGGGAAGGCGCGGCAGCAGCGGCACGGCCTCGAGCAGCGCGTCGAAATTGCCGACGCGGGCGATGCCGTGCTCGGCGAGGAACTCGTCGGTGACGTCCGCCTCCCCGGCCAGCACGCCGGTATGGGTGACGGCGAGCTCGCGCGCCTGCTCGGAGCGTCCGAGCATATAGGCGAGGACGGGCTTGCCGCGCGCGGCGGCGGCGCGGGCGAAGGCGGCGAGCTGTTCGCCCTGCCGGATGCCTTCGAGGAACAGCAGGTCGTTCTCCACGGCGGGATCGTCGAGCGTCAGCGCGCAGATCTCGCCGATGCCGAGATCGGCCTCGCTGCCGACCGAGACCAGCCCGTGGAAGCCGACGCCGCGCGCCTTGCCGCGCGAGACCAGCGCGCCGATCAGGCTGCCGCTCTGCGAGGCGGCGAAGGTCCTGCCGGTCGGCAGGTCCTGCTCGGCAAAGGCGGCGTTGGCCGTCAGCACCACCTTTGCCGCGTTGTTGACCATGCCGAGGCTGCTCGGCCCCAGCACCCGCACGCCGCCGCTCCGGGCGGCCTCCAGCAGGCGCTGCTCCTTCAGCAGGCCGGCGGGACCGGCCTCGGAAAAGCCGTTCGCCAGCACAGTCGCCACGGGTATTCCCAGCCGTCCGCATTCCTCGACCGCCGCGATGGCGGCATCGGTCGGGGTGACGATGAAGACGTGGTCGGGGCGCTCGGGAAGGGAGGCGAGATCGGGCCAGCACTCCTCGCCGAGCACCGTCCGGCGCTTGCTGTTGACCGGATAGACCGTGCCGGAATAGCCGCCGCGGCGCAGGTAGTTCAGCGGCCGCGAGGCGGTCTTCGTCAGGTCGTCCGAAGCGCCCACAATGGCAATGCGCCCCGGCGCGAGAAGCGCCTCGCGCAGCCCCGTCGATGTCGTCATGTCTCTATCCGATCGCCCGTGAAGCCGAGCCCCGCTGCGAGAACCGCCGGTCGAAGATGGTCTCGGCGATCCGGTTCTTGAGGATTTCCGTCGATCCGCCGGCGATCATCCAACCACGGGTGCGGCGGAAGCAATACTCCACCAGATGCTCCTGGCTGTAGCCGATGCCGCCCATGGCCTGCATGGCGGCGTCCGCGACCTCGAACCCGGCCTTGTTGCACATGGTCTTCGCCACCGAGGTCTCGAACGCGGAGGGAAGGCCGCGGTCGGCGTTCGTCGCCGCGCGATAGAGCAGGAGCTGGGCGGCCTCCAGCTTGATCATCATGTCGGCGAAGCTCCATTGCAGACCCTGGAACTCGCACAGCAGGCGGCCGAACTGGCGGCGCTGCTGCACATGCTCGCGGGCGAGCTCGTAGGCGTAGCGCCCGAGGGCCAGCGAACGCGCGGCATTGCCGATGCGCTCGACATTGAACCCTGCCATCTGCTTCCTGAAACCGCCCGGCCCGAGGAGAACGTTCGACGCGGGAATGCGGCAGTCGTCGAAATAGAGCTGGCACCAGTTCTCGCCGCCGAGAAGCGGGGACGGCTGCCCCACCTGCAACCCCGGCGTGCCGCGTTCGACGATGACGGAGCCGATTCCGTCGACGCCGGGCCCGAAGCGGACATAGACGAGATAGAGGGACGCGTCGGGGCTGTGCGTGCCGAATATCTTCGTGCCGTTGATGAGGAAGTCCGACCCCGACGCCTTGGCGGTCGCCTTCAGGTCGGTCACGGCCGAGCCGGCCTCCGGCTCGGTCATGCCGAGGCTGATCGCGATCTTGCCGGCGAGGAGATCGGGAAGCCAGCGCGCCTTCAGCTCCGGGTTGGCGTATTCGGCGAAGGTCCGCAACGGGCCGAAATTTCCGGCCTGCACGACGTCCGCGCTGCGCGGGCACACCAGCGCCACCTGCTCGATGGCGATGACGGCGTCCATGAGCGAGCCGCCCTGCCCGCCGTCCTCCTCGGGAATGGTGATCCCGAGCAGTCCCTGCTTCGCCATAAGACCGGCGACGTCGAACGGAAACTCGGACTGATGGGCGCGCTTGAGCGCGCCCTCCGCCAGCTCGCCGCGGGCGAACCGCCTGACATTCTCGGCGAATAGCCGTTGTTCGTCACTCAACTCAAAGTTCATGAAATCCTCGGGGAGACGAGTTCGACGCTGTCTAGTCATCAAGAATGCCATCGACAGACAACTGTTGTTTGATTATGTGTCATTACTTTAGTGCATGCCCGATGAGAGAGTTCGCCCGTGACCGCCGACAGCACCCCGCTCAACCCGCTGCGCGTCTTCGCCACGGCCGCCCGTTTCGGCA
>JACFNY010000371.1 GCA_019454625.1 Sphingomonadaceae bacterium | reverse complement strand
AAGGTGCAGGCGCGCGCGCTCATCGACGCGGCGGCCGGGCGCACGCTTCGGATGATGTTCCCGATGGTCTCCGAGCCGTGGGAGTTCGACGAGGCGCGCACGCTCGTCGAGGCGCAGCTCTCGCGCATGGTCGCGCGCGGCCACGCGGTCCCGAAGAAGATCGAGTTCGGCTGTATGCTGGAGGTGCCCGCGCTCGCGGAATCGCTGGACCTGCTGCTGCCGCGCATCGACTTCCTGTCGATCGGCACCAACGATCTCACGCAGTTCCTGTTCGCGGCGGACCGCGCCAATCCCAAGCTCGCCGACCGCTACGACTGGCTGTCGGTCTCGCTGCTGCGTTTCGTAAAGCGCGTGTCGGATCAGGCGCGGGCGGCGCGGCGCCCGGTCACGGTCTGCGGCGAGATGGGCGGGCGTCCGCTCGATGCGCTGGCGCTGCTCGGCATCGGCATCGAGCGCCTGTCGATCACGCCCGCCGGCATCGGCCCGATGAAGGCGATGATCCGGTCGCTTGCGCTCGCGCCGCTCCAGCACGAGATGGAGGGCTGGCTGCGGCGCGGCGTCGATGTGCGTGCGGCGCTCACGGAATACGCGTCGAGCCGCGGCATCGCCGTTGGCTGAGGCCGCGCCGCGATGAAGCGCGTTGACACCGGGGGAGCCGCGCGCGAACGTGGCGGCAGGGCAAGTTGGCGTCTGTTCGGAGGGTCTTGGTGAGCGACGAGCTGGAATCGCAGGAAGGCATTGAACTCGGCGGCTCGCGCCACATCGGCGAGGTGCTGAAGGCGCGGCGGCTGGAACTGGGCCGGGAACTGGCCGACATCGCGCACCAGACCCGCGTGCCGCAGCGGCACCTGACCGCCATCGAGGCGGGGCAGCACGATACGCTGCCCGCGCTGCCCTACACGATCGGCTTCGTGAAGTCCTACGCGCGCATCCTCGGCCTCGATGCGGATGCCAGCGCCGAGCAGTTCCGCCGCGAGACCACGAAGCCCGACCGCGTCGTTCCCACCATCGACCACGAGCCGATCGAGGACGTGCGCGTGCCGACGCGCGCCGCGGCGCTGCTCGGCATCGTGCTGCTCGGCGTCGTTGCGCTTGCCGTCGCCGCGTGGAGCCTCGGCTGGTTCGGCGGCGACGAGGAGCCGCCGCCTGCCGTGGCCGCCGCGCCGGCGGGATCGGACGACGGCGCCACCGTCGCGATGGATACGCCGCCCGCGCTGCCGCCGGAACCCGTGACGGAAACGCCTCCCGCCGCCGGAACCGCCGATGCAGTGATCCCTGCGCCCGCCGCTACACCGCCCGCCGGCGGTGCGATCGTGGTCACGGCGCGCGAGGATGCGTGGGTGAAGATCTACGAGGCCGGGTCCGGCCGTTCGGTGTTTCAGGGCGTGATGGCGGCGGGCGACCGCTACGACGTGCCGGGCGACCGGCAGGATTTGCTGCTGTGGACGGGCCGCGCCGGCGCGCTCGACGTCACGGTCGGCGGCACGGCGATCCCGCCGCTCGGCGCCGCGACGCAGACCGTTCGCGATGTGCCGCTGACGGCGGCGGGTCTCGCTGCGCGCGCGCAGCCGCGCCCAGAGTGATGCGCTCCAAGGTGATGCGCTTCAGTTTCAGGCAAGGGACGGGCCGTTAAGGTCCGGCCTCACGTCTTCAATCGTCGGGAAAGTCATGATGAAACCCAGATTTCTGCTCCTTTTGACCCTGCCGCTGCTGCTCCCCGCGTTGCCGGCCGCCGCGCAGCAGACCGTGCAGCAGGTGGAAGGCCGGGTGAAGAAGCTCGAAAGCGAAATGCGCGCCGTGCAGCGCAAGGTGTTTCCGGGCGGCTCCAAGGAGTATTTCGAGGCCGAGATCCAGGCCCCCGCCGCGCCGGTGACGGCGCCGGGCGTGCCCGCGTCCAATCCGCTCAGCGACCTGTCGCGCCGCGTGGATTCGCTGGAAAACCAGCTCACCACGCTCACCGGCCAGATCGAGGAGAACAGCTTCAAGGTGCGCCAGCTCGAAGCCGCGCTCGAAAAGTTCAAGACCGATGCCGAGTTCCGCCTGACGACACTCGAAGGCGGCGCGCCGCCGGCCCCGGCCAACCCGGAATTCCCGTTCGTGAATCCGGCCGGGCCGGGCGCCGCCGCGCCCGCGGCTCCGCAGGCTGCGGCGGCGCCCGCAGCGGCCTTGACGCCGGAGCAGGAGTATAACGCGGCCTATGGCCTCGTCACCGCCAAGAACTACCCGGCCGCCGAAAAGGCGCTCTCCGCCTTCATCACGAAATATCCGAAGCACGCCCGCGCCAGCAATGCGCAGTACTGGCTGGGCCGCACCTATTTCGCGCAGAACCAGCCGGTGCAGGCGGCGCGCACGCTGCTCGAAAACTATCAGAAGCGCCCCGAGGGCGAGCGCGCGCCGGAAAGCC
>JACFNY010000370.1 GCA_019454625.1 Sphingomonadaceae bacterium | reverse complement strand
GTTCTCGCCTCGCTGACCCCGCGCGAGGAGCGCGTGCTCCGGATGCGCTTCGGCATCGGCATGAACACCGACCACACGCTCGAGGAGGTCGGCCAGCAGTTCTCGGTCACGCGCGAGCGCATCCGCCAGATCGAGGCGAAGGCGCTCCGGAAGCTCAAGCACCCGACGCGCAGCCGCAAGATGCGGAGCTTCCTCGACACCTGAGCGATCGGCCCCCGCTCCGTTCGTCGCAGATCGGCGGCCAGCGCGGTTTATGGTTCACACTTGTGTAAGCTTGTCTGGACTAGATGGCGGCACGCAGGCAGCGGGTCGCCATTTTTCCGCTGCGCAGGAACCATAAGGTCGCTGAAATCATGTCCATGTTGCTTCGTGGCGCAATGTCCGCCGTGTTGCTCGCCGCTTCTGCGCCCGCCCTTGCAGGGCCGATCCAGGCGCTGAAGGACTACAACCTCATCGTGTTCAGCGATACGACCTTGCAGTCGCAGGTGGAGGGCGCCGTCTATGTGGACGGCAACTACAATGCCGGTTCCGTGCAGGTCGCGAGCAAGGGCACCAACGCGCAGGGTGCAAGCCTCGTCGTGACGGGCAACGTCACCAACAACCCCAAGGTGAAGACCGGCGACGCCTATGTGGGCGGAACGTCGCAGCGTATCGACTTTCAGGGCGGCGGCGGAACCCGGAAGGCGCTGGTCGATGTGCCCGGCGGGCTTCTGAACCACGCGGACTTCGTCAGGCTGTCCTCAGACCTTTCCCTGCTCGACGCCGGCATCTCCTACGATCGCTACAGCCCGGGCGACCACATGAACGGTTTCGTCATCGCGCCGGGGCTCCCGGACGAGAACGGCGTTTCGGTGATCGCCCTGTCTGCGGACTTTTTCCCCAACACGGGCAAGATCCGTTTCGCGGCCGGTGCCGACACGCTCGACACGATCATCATCAACGTCGCCGGCGCCACTATAAACTTCCGCGGCTGGCAGGCCGCGGGCGTGGAGCTTGCCGACAATATCATCTGGAACTTCTTCGAAGCCACCGAGGTCAATTTCCTCGAACAGAGCTGGGGTACCGTCCTTGCGCCCAATGCGCGCGTGCAGACGAATTCGCAGATGAGCGGCAGCATCGTGGCCCTGTCCTCCGCCATTCGCGGGCAGCTGCGCGCACCGACCTATGCAGGCAATTTCGCCTTTCCCGAGCCGGTCCTGCCCGAACCCGGACCGGGCACCGACATTCCCGAGCCCGCGATGCTGGGTCTTGTGGCCGCAGGTCTCGGCCTCCTCGCGTGGCGCCGCCGCGCCGTGAAAAACGGCGGCGCGGATTAAGCCTCCCTTTACGTCGATCGCTCTAGGCTGCACGCCAGCGGCGAAAGCCGTGGGGCAGCGGATGCGGAGACGACGGCAAATGGCGCCAGCGGTGGTCCCCACCTTCATGGACCAGCTTCAGAAGAACCTGCGCGCGGCAGGCGGCGCGGCCGATTCGCGCAGCTTCGCTGCGGCGGTGATCGGCGCTCTGCGCGACGGCGGGGCCGGCGGCAGCCGCCACCTGCGCGCACTTTCCGAAGGATCGGTGGCGCGTCCGTTGCAGGCCGTCGCCGACGCGGCGCATTTCCTCGTCATCCTGCACGGCCAGCTTCCGAGCGTGCTCGAAATCGCGCGGCTCAACGCGGACGAACCCGCGGCCTCGTGGCTGCGCAGCGCCGGTGCTGCGTTCGATCAGGACCGCCGCTGGATGGCGGGCCTTGCCGCCATGACCGGCGGCGCGCTCGATCTCCACGGCATCAGCACGGCCGAGCAGGTGGTGCGCGACCAGCGCGACGCCATGCTGACGCTCGCCAAATCGAATCGCATCGGCTGCGCCATCGGCGCGGCAGTGACGCTGATGCTCGACTGGCAGGCCGTGCGCACCCGCCTGCCGCGCGCCGCGCAGCACCTCGGCTACGACCGCCACGAGCGGCTTTCGGACCCGTGGCCCGTGGACGGCGCTCTGGGTGCGCTCGCCTGCCATGCGGACGACGTGCGCGTGCGCCGCGCGATCGAGTTCGGCGCGCTCCAGCTCGCCAGCCTCCACGCCCAGCTTTTCGACCTTCTCGAAGCCCGCCACGCCCAGCGCCTCACCTGACCGGATCGCCTGAGCGGACGGCCTGATCGGGCCTATCGCAAACGGGCGGTTGCCCGTTTCGCTTTCACGCTTTAGGCCCGGACGCGAAGGGTATCAGCGGAGAAGTTCATGCGTTTCGAAGGCACCAGCGGCTATGTCGCGACCGACGACCTGAAGGTTGCCGTGAATGCGGCGGCGACGCTCAGGCGTCCGCTGCTGGTCAAGGGCGAGCCCGGCACCGGCAAGACCGTGCTGGCGGCGGAAGTCGCGGCCGCGATGGACGCGCCGCTCATCGAGTGGCACGTCAAGTCCACCACC
>JACFNY010000369.1 GCA_019454625.1 Sphingomonadaceae bacterium | reverse complement strand
TCACGTTCCGGTCGGGCGCGGCGGTGATCACCGCGCTCGCCATCGGCCTCATCATCGGGCCGCGCATGATCGACTGGCTGCGCGTGAAGCAGGGCAAGGGCCAGCCGATCCGCGAGGACGGGCCCGCGAGCCACCTCCTCACCAAGCGCGGCACGCCGACGATGGGCGGGCTGATGATCCTGATCTCGCTCACCGTCTCGACATTGCTGTGGATGAACCTCGAGAACCCGTTCGTCTGGGCCTGCCTGTTCGTGACGCTGGGTTTCGGCGTGATCGGGTTTTCGGACGATTATTCCAAGGTCTCCAAGGGCAGCCACAAGGGCGTTTCCGGACGCACGCGGCTGCTGCTCGAATTCATCATCGCCGGTATCGCCTGCTGGGCGATCACCGACGTGACGGACACGCGGCTGTTCTTCCCGTTCACGAACTTCGGCCTCAACCTCGGGCCGTTCTACATCCTGTTCGCGGCCTTCATCGTCACCGGCTTCGGCAACGCCGTAAACCTGACGGACGGCCTCGACGGCCTCGCGACCATGCCGGTCATCATCGCCGCGCTCACCTTCGCGCTCATCGCCTATCTCGTCGGGAACATCCGGTTTTCCGATTATCTCGGCATCGTCTTCGTGAACGGCGCGGGCGATCTCACCGTGTTCCTCGGCGCGCTGATCGGCGCGTGCCTCGCCTTCCTCTGGTACAACGCGCCGCCCGCCGCCGTGTTCATGGGCGACACCGGCAGCCTCGCGCTCGGCGGGGCGCTCGGGTCGGTCGCGGTGGTCACCAACCACGAAATCGTGCTGATCCTCGTCGGCGGGCTTTTCGTGCTGGAAACCGTCTCGGTGATCGTGCAGGTGGCGAGCTTCAAGCTTACCGGCAAACGTGTCTTCAAGATGGCTCCCATCCACCACCATTTCGAACAGCTCGGCTGGCCCGAATCGACCGTGGTCATCCGCTTCTGGATCGTCTCCATCGTGCTGGCGCTCGCCGGCCTCGCCACGCTGAAGCTCAGATGATCAGCGCGCGCGCCTTCGCCGACAAGCATTATGCCGTCTTCGGCCTCGCCCGCACCGGGCTCAGCGTCGTCGCGGCCTTGCGGGCAGCGGGCGCGGCGGTGACGGTGTGGGACGACGACGCGAGGAAGCGCGCCGCCATCGCGGACACGCAGGTGCACGTCGCCGATCTGAACACGGCGGACCTTTCCGGCTTCGACGGCATCGTCGTGTCGCCGGGCGTTCCGCTCAACACGCATCCGCTGGCCGCGCGCGCGGCGGCGGCGGGCGTGGCGGTGCTGGGCGACATCGAGCTGTTCGCGCACGCGCGCGCCGAGCTTCCGCCGCACAAGGTCGTCGGCATCACCGGCACCAACGGCAAGTCGACGACGACCGCGCTCATCCACCACATCCTCGCGCACGCGGGCGTGCCGACGACGATGGGCGGCAACATCGGCCTGCCGATCCTGTCGCAGGAACCATTGCCGGAGGGCGGAGTCTACGTGCTGGAACTGTCCTCGTTCCAGATCGACCTGACGCAGAGCCTCGCCTGCGACGTGGCGATCCTCACCAACATCACGCCGGATCATCTCGACCGCTACGACGGCATGGCGGGTTATGCCGCCTCGAAGGAACGGCTGTTCGACATGCAGGACGAGGGCGCGGCGGCGATCTTCCTCTCCGGCGACGACTACACGGCGGCGATCGCGAAGGGGCGCGGCGGCGTTCCGGTGTCCTTCGACACGGTTCCGGCCGGGGGCGTCTCGCTCGTGGACGGTGTCGCGTACATCGACGGCAAGGCGCTCGGCAACCAGGCGGACTGGCCCGCGCTCGCCGGGCCGCACAACGCTGAGAACGCGGTCGCGGCCATTGCCGCCGCGCGTGCGCTCGGCCTCGATGCCGACGCGATCGGGGCAGGCCTCGAAACCTATCCGGGCCTGCCGCACCGCATGGAGCGCGTCGCGGAGATGGGCGGCGTGCTCTACGTGAACGACAGCAAGGCGACGAACCCGACCTCGACCGCGCCCGCGCTCGCGGCCTATCCCGCGATCCACTGGATCGTCGGCGGCAGGCGCAAGACCGACGAGCTCGACGCCTGTATGCCGTATCTCGGCCACGTGCGCGCCGCCTACGTGATCGGCGAGGCGGAGACGGTGTACGCGCATCTGCTCGGCACGCACATTCCCGTGGTGCGCGCGGGAACGGTCGCGCGCGCGACGCAGTTTGCGGCGGGCGCCGCGAAGCCGGGCGAGGTCGTGCTGCTGTCCCCCGCCTGCGCGTCCTACGACCAGTTCCGGGATTTCGAACAGCGCGGCGACGCCTTCAAGGGCGCGGTGCAGGAGCTCGGCAAGGCATGAGCACGCCCCTCGGACGCGCGGACAGGACGCTTCTCGGACGCTGGTTCTGGACCATCGACCGGCCCCTGCTC
>JACFNY010000368.1 GCA_019454625.1 Sphingomonadaceae bacterium | reverse complement strand
ACTCGGCAACAGCGAGGCGCTGGCCGACCTTGGCGCGCTGTCGTTTTCCGCCCTGGCCGGCCTGATGCCGGCCGTACTGGCGACGCTCTACCGCCCGCAGCTGGGTGCACGCGCGGTGGCGGCAGGACTCGTGGCCGGAACCCTGGCCTGGCTGTACGCGCTGGTGCCGACCTGGCTGGCGCCCTTGCCCGCATGGCTGCAGCATGGGCCACTCGGCCTCTCCGTGCTGGCGCCGATCCGTGCCGCGCTGCCGCAGGCGCCGGTCGTGTATGTGGCGGACAACGCCGGGTTCCCCTACGGCAGCAAGAGCGAGGCGGAGATCGCTGCGCGCGTGCCCGCACTGCTCGGGCGGCTGACCGAGCGCTACCGGCCCCGCCTGATCGTCATCGCCTGCAACACGGCTTCCACGATCGCGCTGTCGCATGTGCGCGCCGCGCTCGACGTGCCGGTGGTGGGCACGGTGCCCGCGATCAAGCCCGCTGCCGAGGCGACGCGGGCGAAGGTCATCGGCGTGCTCGGCACGCCCGCCACGGTGCGGCAGGCCTATGTTGACAATCTTGCCGCGGAGTTCGCTTCGGACTGCGTCGTTCTCCGTCACGGCGCGCCGGACCTCGCGGCGAGGGCGGAGACGAAGCTGCGTGGGGAGGCGGTTCCGGCGGAGGCGTATACACAGGCGATGGCGGGGCTGACCGGGCAGCCGCGCGGGGAGGAGATGGACATCGTCGTGCTGGCGTGCACGCACTTCCCGCTGGTGGAGGACGAGCTTGCCGCGGCGGCCAGCCGACCCTTGCGGTTCGTCCACGGCGGGCAGGGGATCGCGCGGCGTGTCGCGCACCTGCTCCGCGACGCCGACTGGACCGGCTGCGAACCGACGGGTCTTGCCGTTTTCACGGCGAGGGACGAAAAGGCCGCCGCGCTCACGCCTGCGCTGGCAAGGCTCGGGCTTGGGGTTGACTATCTGTAACAAGGGGATAGCGGCGAACGTTATGACGACGCATGAGGACCTGCTCGCACGCCTCAACGCCGATCTGCCGCCGACCGGCATCCTGCTCGGCGCCGAGATCCTTGAGCTGGACCCGGAAGGCCGCGTCCGCATGTCGTTCACGGCGAAGCCCGAGTTCTGCAATCCGAACGGCACGGTGCAGGGCGGCATTGTCGCAGCGATGCTGGACGACGCGGCGGAAATGGCCTGCGTGGCGCACGCGGGCAAGCGCATCTTCGTTGCGACGATCGAGATGAAGGTCAGCTTCCTGCTGCCCGCGAAGGCGGGGAAGCTCTATGCGGAGGGGCGCGTCATCAAGCGCGGCCGCATGATCGCCTTCCTCGAGGCGGACCTTTTCGATGGCGAAGGCGCGCTGCTTGCGCGTATGACCTCCACCGCCGCGCCGCGCGCATTCTGAAAGACGTTGAGGGGAGCCGAATGACCGACGACATCCTGTTCGAAAAGCGCGGCCGTGCAGGGCTGGTGACACTGAACCGGCCGCAGGCGCTGAACGCGCTCAACCGCGGCATGTGCCTTGCGCTGCACCGCCAGCTCGACGCGTGGGCCGGGGACGATGACGTCTCCGTGGTTGTCGTGCGCGGTGCGGGGGAAAAGGCGTTCTGCGCGGGCGGCGACGTCGTCGGCCTCTACCACGCGGGCAAGGAAGGCACGTCGGACTGGGAGGGCTTCTTCGCGGACGAATACCGCATGAACCTCGCCATCGGCCGGTATCCGAAGCCCTACGTGGCGCTCGTCGACGGCTTCAGCATGGGCGGCGGCGTCGGCATCTCGGTGCACGCGCCCTACCGTGTCGTCACCGAAAAGACGCTGTTCGCCATGCCCGAAACCGGCATCGGCCTCATCCCCGACGTCGGCGGCACGCACGCGCTCGCGCAGATGCCGGGCGAGGTGGGCACCTACCTCGGCCTCACCGGCGCGCGGCTCAAGGCGGCGGACTGCATGTATGCCGCCTACGGCACGCACCACTGCGCCAGCGCGCAGGTCGAAGCGCTGACCGACGCGCTCGCAGAGGGCGACGACGTCGCGCAGACGCTGAACGCCTTCCATTCGGACGCCGGCCCGGCGCCGCTCGAAGAGGTCCGCGCCGAGATCGACCGGCACTTCGCGTTCGACAGCGTCGAGGCGATCATGGAATCGCTTTCGCTCGGCAGCGACTGGGCCGTCGTGCAGCGCGACACGCTGATGAAGCTGTCGCCGACCAGCATGAAGATCAGCCTGCGCGCGCTCCGCGAGGCGCGGGGCGATGACCTCGCCGGGTGCCTCCGCCGCGAATACAGGCTGGTGTCGGCGATCAAGTCGGGCCATGATTTCTACGAAGGCATCCGCGCCCAGCTGATCGACAAGGACAAGTCGCCGCGCTGGCGCCCGGCCGCGCTCCGCGACGTGACGGAGGACATGGTGGACGGCTATTTC
>JACFNY010000367.1 GCA_019454625.1 Sphingomonadaceae bacterium | reverse complement strand
CGCCGAACATCATCGGCAGGAACACGATGCAGTGGCACAAGGTGCCGGCCGACAGCGCGATGGCGACATGACGGGTACCGATCACCGAGGCCAGCCTCGGCTGGCCGGGGTATTTTTCGCGCTCCTGATAGATGCTCTCGACCACCACCACGGCGTTGTCCACCAGCATGCCGACCGCCAGCAGCAGGCCCATCATCGACAGGATGTTGAGCGTGATCCCGGCGAAATACATGAACCCCAGGGTCATGATGAAGCAGATCGGAATCGCCGTGCTCACCATCAGCACCGAGGGCCAATGGCGCAGGAAGAACCACAGCACGAACACCGACAGGATCAGTCCGATGGCGCCGGCTTCGGCCAGCGCCGTCAGCGAGCTGACCACCTGCTGGCCCTGGTCGTCCGTCACCTCGATGCGGATTCCCGACATCGCCGGGTCGCGTTTCAGCGCCTCCAATTCGACCTGCACCGCGCGCGAGAGGTCGACGAGATTGGCCGCCCGCTCCTTGTAGATGTCGACGCCGACGCTCGGGTGGCCGTCCATCTGGCGCACATAGGTCATGCGCGTGGGTTTGAGCTCGACATCGGCGATGTCGCCCAGGCGCACGCCGCGAGCGTTGATCGGCATCGAACGCAGTTGTTCGAGATTGACCATTTCGCCCTTGGGCTGGATGCGCAGGCGCTGGCCGTTGTCGGTGATCATGCCGCCGGACACCGCGAAATTGGCGGCTTGCAGGCGCGAGACGAGTTCGTTCAGGACCACGCCGTTGGCGGTCAGGCGGTCGGGTTCGATCGCCACCACCACCTCCAGCTGGGGCACGCCCTCGACCTCGATCCGGGCCACGCCAGGAAGCCGCTCCAGCCGGCGCTTCACGGCCTGGTCGATCAATTCGCCGCGCGAGGTCAGATCCTCGTTGCTGGTCAGGCGCAGGCTGATGGCCTCCTGGTCGCCGGTGCTCCAGCGCCAGACGAAATAGCGGCGGAAATCGTCCGGCAGCTGGTCGCGGATCGCATCGATGCGCTCGCGCGCTTCCGAGGCGGCGACCGCGACGTTGCGGCTCCAGTCGCTGAACTGGACGAACACGCTGCCGCTGTCGGCGGACGCGGATGCGTTCATCGACTTGATCCCGGACATGGTCGCCAGCGCTTCCTCGACCGGCTTGACTACGTTCTGTTCGACCTCTTCCGGGGTCGAACCCGAATACGGCAGCGACACGAAGAAGAACGGCGGACTGGCCTCCGGCATCGATTCCAGCGGCAGCCGGAAGGCGGCGATCAGGCCGATCACCACCAGCGAGACGAACACCATGATGGTCGTCACCGGGCGCCGGATCGAGAATTCGGTGATGTTCACGCGTGCGCCCTCAACCCGGTGCTCCGTCGCCCAGGGTGTCGTGCTCGTGGGAAAGCACGTCGGCGACTTCGGCGGCATCGCGGCGGGCGCGCCGGCCGCGTTCGGCGTACCAGGCGTCCGGACGGCGGTCGAGCAAGTCGTAGACCACCGGGATCACCACCAGGGTCAGCAGGGTCGAGACCAGCAGGCCACCGATCACGGTGATGGCCATCGGGCTGCGCACTTCGGCGCCGTCGCCGAAGGCCAGCGCCAGCGGCAGGAAACCGAACACCGCGCACAGCGTTGTCATCATGATCGGCCGCAGTCGCGAACGTGCGCCCTCGACCAGCGCCGGGCGCTTGGCCACGCCCTCCTCGCGCAGCTGGTTGACCTTGTCGATCAGGATGATCGCGTTCTTCACCACCAGACCGACCAGCAGGATCAGGCCGATGAACACCACCACCGACACCGGCGAACGGGTCAGCAGCAGCGCGCCGACGGCGCCGACCAGCGCCAGCGGGATGGTGAACAGGATGACGAACGGATGCAGCAGCGATTCGAACTGCGAAGCCATCACCAGATAGACCATGAACACCGCCAGGGCGAAGGCGAACAGCAGCGAGCGCAGCGACTCGGCCAGCTCCTGGCCCTGACCGCCGATCGCGATTCCGATGTCCACGCCCAGCGGATCCTGCGCGACCATCGCCTCGACCTCGCGCACCGCCGTGCCCAGGTCGATGTCGCGCAGGTTGGCCGAGATCACCGCGACCCGGCGGTGGTCGACGCGATGGATCTCGCTCGGGCCGGAGGTCGCGATCACCCGCGCCACCGAATCCAGCTCCACCGGCGCGCCCTTGCCGGGGTTGACGATCAGATGGCGGATGTCGTCGACCGAGGCGCGCTCCGACTCGCGCACCCGCACCAGCACGTCGATCTTGCGGTCGCGGAAGCTGTAGCGGGTGGCCACCTCGCCGGCCACCTTCTTGGTGACGGCGTCGGCGATCTGGCGCGTGGTCAGGCCCAGCGCGGCGGCGCGGTCGGGGTCGAACAGGATCTGGATTTCCGGGAAGCCCTGCTCCACCGTCGACT
>JACFNY010000366.1 GCA_019454625.1 Sphingomonadaceae bacterium | reverse complement strand
GCCGCCCGAGAACCTGATCGGCCCCGAGAACGCCGGTTTCATGGGCATCATGCGCAATTTCAACAGTGAGCGGCTCGGCATGGCGCACGGGGCCTGCGCCTACGCGCGCGTCTGCCTCGAGGAAGCGGCCGCGTGGGCGCGGGAGCGGGAGACGTTCGGAAGGCCGCTCGTCGGGCACCAGTCGATCCGCATCAAGCTTGCGGACATGGCGCGGCAGGTGAGTGCGACGCAGGCGTGGGTCGATCAGTGCGCGTGGCAGGTGCGCGCGGGCAAGACCCGGCCCGCCGACTTCGCGATGCTGAAGGTTCAGGCGACGCGGATGCTGGAGGCCGTGGCCCGCGATGCGGCGCAGGTGCTCGGCGGCGCCAGCTACCTCAAGGGCTCCAAGGTGGAACGCATCTACCGCGAGGTGCGCGTCAACGCGATCGGCGGCGGATCGGAGGAGATCCTGCTCGATCTCGCCGGGCGGCAGCTTTTCGCGGGGCGATAGGCGGGGCCGAAGTTCACAAAGTTATCGTAGATCGCGTTTTCTTTCAGTGTGACCTTTCAGGCGTGGGCCGCGGCAGGCAAGCTGCTGTAGGAAAACGATTTCCTACTCCGCTGCGATCGCCTCGGGCGCCTGCGCCGATGCGTCCGCCGCCTTGCTGAAGCGCAGCACGCCGTCGTCGACGGGGGCGTGGCGGAACATCTTCACGTCGCCGGCATAGTTCTGGTTGAGCCGCCACGGCAGCGTCTTGCCCTGCTTCGGGAACTGGTGAAGCCCGCGCTTGAAATAGCCCGAGGAGAAGTCGATCCACGGCTCGGATTCCATGTCCGGGTCGTCCAGCGTCGGCGTCGCGACGTCGGTGCCGGTCTCCTTCATGTGGTTGAGGACGCGGCACAGATATTCGCTGGTGAGGTCCGCCTTCAGCGTCCACGAGGCGTTGGTGTAGCCGAACGCCACCGCGAGGTTCGGCACGCCCGAGAACATGATGCCCTTGTAACCGTAGGTTTCGGGGAACGCGACCTTCCGTCCGTCCAGCGTCACGTCGATACCCGCCATGAACAGGAGGTCGAGGCCCGTGGCGGTGACGATGACGTCCGCCTCCAGCGTCTTTCCGGACTCGAGGAGGATGCCGGTTTCCGTGAAGCGGTCGACATGGTCGGTCACGACGTCGGCGCGACCTTCGCGGATGGCGTCGAACAGATCGTCGTCGGGAACGAGGCAGAGCCGCTGTTCCCACGGGTTGTACGTCGGCGTGAAATGCGTCTTCACGTCATAGCCGGGGCCGAGCAGGTCGCGGACGCCGCCGAGCAGCTTCTTCTTCAGCTTCTCGGGCTTCGTCCGCGCCAGACGGAACACCCACTGCTGCATGGCGACGTTGCGCCAGCGCACGATGTTGTAGGCGAGCATCGGCGGCAGCCAGCGCCGCAGCCAGTTGGCGAGGCGATCTTCGGCGGGGCGCGAGATCATGTAGGTCGGCGAGCGCTGCAGCATGGTGACGTGCGCGGCCTTCGCCATTTCGGGAACGAGCGTGACGGCGGTCGCGCCCGATCCGATGACGATGACGCGCTTTCCCGCATAGTCGAGGTCCTGCGGCCAGTGCTGCGGGTGGACGATGCGGCCCCGGAAGCTTTCCGCGCCCTCGAAGTGCGGCGTGTAGCCCGCCTCGTAGCGGTAGTAGCCCGAGCACATGTAGAGGAAGTTGCAGGTGAACTGCACGGGCTTGCCGTCCGCGCGCGCCGTCACCGTCCAGCGCGCCGCGGACGAGTCCCACGCGGCGGCCTCGACGTGGTGGCCGAAGCGGATGTGCCCGTAGATACCGTATTCGCGCGCGGTCTCGTCCAGATAGCGGAGGATCGAGGGGCCGTCGGCGATCGCCTTCTGATCGGTCCACGGCTTGAAGTTGAAGCCGAGCGTGTACATGTCGCTGTCCGACCGGATGCCGGGATAGCGGAACAGGTCCCACGTGCCGCCGATGCCCGCGCGGCCTTCGAGGATCACATAGCTGCGATCCGGGCAGTTCTTCTTCAGGTGAACGCCCGCGCCGATGCCCGAGATGCCGGCGCCCACGACGATCATGTCGAAATGTTCGGTCATGCGGTCCCTCTTCCGCCAATTTGAGCGGAACATAAATCAGACCGGACCGAACGAAAACTCTCCTAATGCGCAGCGCGCATCGGGAACGTGCGAAGCCGGGCGGTATGGGCATCGGCCACCGCCGCGCCGATACCGGCGGCAAGCACCGAAAGCCGCGCGGCCGCGGGGTTGTCGCAGAGCCTGACCAGCGCGGAGGGATCGGCTTCGGCGCCGTCGAGCCCGATGGCTTCCAGCAACTCGGCTTCGTGCGGAAGCAGCGCCGCGCAGCAGGGCGCGCCGATCTCCAGCCGCTGCCGGCCGTGCATGGCGATGCCCGTGAGCAGGCAGCGCAGCAAGTGCTCGAT
>JACFNY010000365.1 GCA_019454625.1 Sphingomonadaceae bacterium | reverse complement strand
CTCCATGTCCGTCATCGCCATTGGCAGCGACCACGCCGGCTACGGCCTGAAATCCGCGGTCGCCGGCTGGCTGAAGGAAGCCGGGCACGAGGTCCTCGACCTCGGCACGAACGGCACGGACTCCGTGGACTACCCGGATTTCGGCCGCGCCGTGGGCGAGGCGGTGGCGAGCGGCAAGGCCGAGAAGGGCGTCGTCGTCTGCGGCTCCGGCATCGGCATCTCGATCGCCGCGAACCGCGTGAAGGGCGCGCGCGCCGCGCTCTGCATGAACGGCCTGATGGCGCGGCTCTCGCGCTGGCACAACGATGCGAACATCCTCGCGCTCGGCGAACGCCTGATCGGCATCGAGACGGCGCGCGATTGCCTCAACGAGTTTCTGAACACGCCCTTCGAGGGCGGACGTCACCAGCGGCGCGTCGACAAATTGTCGGCGTAGCCCACGAAGGAGATACGAGCATGAGCACCGCCGCCGCCACGCCGCTTGCCCAGGACGGGTTCTTCACCGACGGCGTCGCCGCCGCCGACGCGGCGGTCGCCAGGGCCATCTCCAACGAGCTCGCCCGCGAGCGCGACCAGATCGAGCTGATCGCGTCGGAAAACATCGTCAGCCGCGCCGTTCTGGAAGCGCAAGGGTCAGTGTTCACCAACAAGTACGCGGAAGGCTATCCCGGCAAGCGCTACTATCAGGGCTGCGCGCCTTCGGACGAGGTCGAGCAGCTCGCCATCGACCGCGCCCGCAAGCTCTTCGATTGCGCCTACGCCAACGTGCAGCCGCACTCGGGCGCGCAGGCGAACGGCGCGGTGATGATGGCGCTGGTGCAGCCGGGCGACACGGTGATGGGCATGAGCCTCGCCGCCGGCGGCCACCTGACGCACGGCGCGCCGCCCGCGCAGTCCGGCAAGTGGTTCAACGCCGTGCAGTACGGCGTGCGGGAGAGCGACCACCTCGTCAACTTCGACGAGGTCGAGCGGCTGGCGCTGGAGCACAAGCCCAAGCTGATCATTGCGGGCGGTTCGGCCTATCCGCGCACGCTCGATTTCCCGCGCTTCCGCGCGATCGCGGACAAGGTGGGCGCCTACTTCCTCGTCGACATGGCGCACTTCGCCGGGCTCGTCGCGGCGGGCCTGCACCCGAGCCCGCTGCCGCACGCGCACGTCGTCACCACCACCACGCACAAGACGCTGCGCGGGCCGCGCGGCGGCATGGTGCTCTCGAACGACGAGGCGCTCGGCAAGAAGATCAACTCGGCGGTGTTCCCCGGCCTCCAGGGCGGGCCGCTGATGCACGTGATCGCCGCGAAGGCGGTGGCGTTCGGCGAGGCGCTGGACCCGAGCTTCAAGGTCTACGCGCAGGCGGTGATCGCCAACGCGAAGACGCTGGCGGGCCGCCTGAAGGAGCGCGGCTGCGATGTCGTCGCGGGCGGCACGGACACGCACCTCGCGCTCATCGACCTCAGGCCCAAGGGCCTCACCGGCAAGGATGCCGACGAGGCGCTGGAGCGCAGCCACATCACCTGCAACAAGAACGGCGTGCCGTTCGACCCGCTGCCCCCGACGAAGACGAGCGGCATCCGCGTCGGCTCGCCTGCGGGCACGACGCGCGGCTTCGGGCAGGCCGAGTTCACGGCGATCGCCGACATGATCGCGGACGTGCTCGACGGCCTCGCCGCGAACGGCCACGAGGGCAATGGTACGGTGGAAGCGGATGTGCGGGCGCGCGTGAAGGCGCTCTGCGATCGTTTCCCGATCTATCCGGGGCTCTGACGCGGTAGAGGCGTAGCGGGAGGGGGACGAGCGATGCGCTGCCCGTTTTGCGGAAGCGAGGATAGCCAGGTCAAGGACTCGCGGCCCACGGAAGACGGCGGCGCGATCCGCCGCCGCCGCCAGTGCCCGGCGTGCGGCGCGCGCTTCACCACGTTCGAGCGCGTGCAGCTTCGCGAGCTCGTCATCATCAAGAAGTCCGGCGACAAGGAGGTGTTCGAGCGCGACAAGCTCGCCCGCTCCATCGAGATCGCCTGCCGCAAGCGCCCGATCGCGCCCGAACGGATCGAGCGGCTCGTCTCCGGCATCGTCCGCCAGATGGAGGCGATCGGCGAGGCGGAGATCGAGGCCGAGGTGATCGGGCAGGCGGTGATGGAGGGGCTGAAGAGCCTCGACGCCGTCGCCTATGTGCGCTTCGCCAGCGTCTACCGCGATTTCCGCGAGGCGAAGGACTTCGAGGACTTCATCGGCACCATCGAAACCGTCGCGCGGAACGGGACCAAGTGACGGGCGCGGCGCCGCAAAAGGCGCCGCCGCCGGTCATCGTGCTGGTGCGGCCGCAACTCGGCGAGAACATCGGCAAGGCGGCGCGCGCCATGCTCAACTTCGGGCTCGCCGGGATGCGCCTCGTCGCCCCGCGCGACGGCTGGCCGAGCGAGAAGGCGCGCGCCGCCG
>JACFNY010000364.1 GCA_019454625.1 Sphingomonadaceae bacterium | reverse complement strand
ACGCCGATCTGGGTGTTCGATGCACTGGGGATCAGCCACGGGGCGAAGCAGTTGCTGGCGATCATCGCGGGTGGCATCGCGGGCGTCATGGCGATCATCGGCGCGACGCTGCTCATTCACCGCCGCTTCTTCGATCCGCGCGTGCGAGCCGCGTCGACCTTCAGCGACAACATGATCATCGTGCTGCTCTGGGTGCAGCTGGCGCTCGGGCTGGCGACGATCCCGCTTTCCGCCGCGCACCTCGACGGCGGCGAAATGGTCAAGTTCATGACCTGGGCACAGGGCATCTTCACCTTCCGGGGCGATGCCGCCGGCTACATCACCGACGTGCACTGGATCTTCAAGCTGCATCTCGCGCTCGGCCTCACGATCCTGCTGCTGTTTCCCTTCACGCGGCTGGTGCACATGCTCTCGGCGCCGGTGCGCTACATCTGGCGGCCCGGATACCAGGTCGTCCGCTCACGCAAGCTGGCGGCCCGCCGTGGCTGACCTGCTCGACAGCCCCCGCGTTGCCGTGAACGGGCGAGAAATCCCCGCATCGGACATCGCGGCGGAAACGCAGCACCATCCGGCGCCGGATGCCACCTCCGCGTGGACGGCGGCGGCCGAAGCGCTGGTGATCCGCCAGCTCCTGCTCGACGAGGCCGGCCGGCTGGGGTTGGACGGCACGGGGCTTGTCGACAGCGAAGGGCGCCCGCTTTCAGATGACGAGGCGCGGATCGAGGCGCTGATCGCGGCGCAGGTGCGGACGCCTCAGGCCGACGAGCAGACCGCGCGGCGCTATTACGAGACCCACCTTGAGCGGTTCACCTCCCCGGCGCTCGTCGAGGCCGAGCATATCCTGTTCGCGGCATCCCCCGACGACAGGTTCGCCTATGGCCTCGCCACCGGCGACGCGCGTCTCGTGATCGGCCGCCTGCAGGCCGATCCGACGGCCTTTGCCGATCTTGCCCGCAAGCACTCGGCCTGCCCGTCGAAGGCGCAGGGCGGCAATCTCGGCCAGATCGGGCCGGGCCAGACGGTGCGGGAGTTCGAAGAGGTGCTCTTCTCGCTCGGCGAGGGGGAATTGCATCCCGAGCCAGTGAAGACGCGCTTCGGCATCCACGTGATCCGCGCCGGACGGCGGGAGGAGGCGCGCCGGCTGCCGTTCGAGCTGGTTCGCGAAAAGGTCGCGGACTATCTGGAGGAGGCGAGTTGGCGCCGCGCGATGGCGCAGTATGTCGCGATCCTCGCCGCGCAGTCCACCGTCGAAGGCGTGGAGATCGTGGCCGCCGAAGGACCGCTGGTGCAATGACGGTGCCCGTATTCCCCGCAGCGGGCCTTGCCGACGCGCACGGCCGCAGGTTCGAATATCTGCGCCTGTCGCTTACCGACGTCTGCAATTTCCGCTGCACCTATTGCCTGCCCGAAGGCTATCGCAAGATCGCCGGGATGCCGTCCGATCTCTCCGTGGCGGAGATACGCAGACTGGTGGCCGGGTTCGCCCGGCTCGGCCTCTGGAAGGTTCGTCTGACCGGCGGCGAGCCGAGCCTGCGGCGCGAGCTGCTGGAAATCGCGCAGGCCGTCGCCGCCGTGCCCGGCATCCGGCGGCTGGCGATGACCACCAACGGGTATCGCCTTGCAGAGCGTGCGGCGGACTATGCCTCGGCCGGAATCGCCGCACTCAATGTCAGCGTGGATTCGCTCGATCCGGCACGGTTCCGGACGATCACGGGACATGACCGGCTGGACGAGGTTCTCGCCGGTGTCGCGTCCGCCCGCGCGGCCGGGATCGGCACCGTCAAGCTCAACAGCGTCCTGATGCGGGGCATCAACGACGATGAGCTGGGCGGCTTCATGGCGTTCGTCAACCGCCATGACCTGACCCTGCGTTTCATCGAGGTGATGCGCACGAACGACAATGCCGCGTTCTTCGGCAGGCACCACATGCCGGGTTCCGAAATCGTCTCCCGGCTCGAAACACTGGGCTGGCGGCGCTTGCAGCGTGCTGCCGGGGCAGGGCCGGCCATCGAATACGAGCACCCGGCCGGGCGCGGCCGGATCGGCATCATCGCGCCTTACGCCAAGGACTTCTGCGCCACTTGCAACCGTCTGCGCGTCTCCTCCAGAGGCAAGCTTCACCTGTGCCTGTTCGGAGATCACGGCATCGACCTCAGGGACCTGCTGCAATCCGATGACCAGATCGACGCGCTGATCGCCAGGATCACGGCGCTGACGGCGACCAAGGCGCCCGCCCATCGCCTACACAGCGGCAACAGCGGCGCGACGCCGCATCTGGCGTCGATCGGCGGCTGAGATGTCGGCTGGAACCGGCGCGTTTCCCCTTGTCCGCTACGGTCGGAAATACCCTCAATCGGGCGTCTGGCACGTGTAGTTCGCCGCGCGGTCGCGGCCGCCCGTGCCGACATAGCGGGCGACCTTCGGATACGGGCAATAG
>JACFNY010000363.1 GCA_019454625.1 Sphingomonadaceae bacterium | reverse complement strand
GCACGACCAACCGGCAGTGAAGCCGCTCACCCATCGCGACTCCCCCTCGGGCGCAGGCCGGGAGGGGCACGATGATCGTCGCGTTCCTCAACCAGAAGGGCGGCGTCGGGAAGACGACGTTGGCGCTGCATCTCGCGGGACAATGGGCGCGGCAGGGAAGGCGCGTCACCCTGATCGACGCCGATCCGCAGGGCTCGGCACTGGACTGGTCGCAGCAGCGGGCGCGCGAAGGCCTTCCACGCCTGTTCGGTGTCGTCGGCCTCGCCCGTGACACCCTGCACCGCGAGGCGCCAGAGCTGGCGCGCGATGCCGATCACATCGTCATCGACGGACCGCCGCGTGTTGCCTCGCTGATGCGCTCGGCGCTGCTCGCCGCCGACCTGGTGTTGATCCCCGTGCAGCCGTCGCCCTTCGATAGCTGGGCTTCGGCCGAGATGCTCTCGCTCCTCCAGGAAGCGCGCATCTATCGCCCGCAGCTTGCCGCCCGCTTCGTTCTGAACCGCTGCGGCGCGCGCACCGTCATCGCCCGCGAGACGGCCGAGACGCTCGCAGATCATGATCCGCCGGTGCTGGCGGCGCGGATCGGTCAGCGCGTCGCTTTCGCCGATACCGCGCAATCCGGGCGGCTCGTCTTCGAGATCGACGAGGACAGTCCGGCTACACGCGAGATCGCGGCCATCGGGGCCGAGGTGGGGAGGCTCGCGCCATGAGCGGGCGCGCTCCGAAACGCGGTTTCGCGTCGCGCCCCGCCGATCCCGAACGCTGGATCAAGGCGTCGGATGCATCGCCGCCGCGCGACGCGGATGCCGCCGGCTTCACCGCCCGGCTGACGATCGACGTCACGCCAGAGCTGCGCGGCCGGATCAAGATCGCGGCGTTCCGGCGCGGACAAACCGTCGCCGACATGCTCCGCGACCTGCTCGCTCGCGAATTCCCGCCAGACCAGGGAGACACGTAAATGACCGGCAGTGCGGACCCCCGCATGCGCGGCGGCCACTCGGCGGTCGGCCCCGTACCATTCACGACGTTCGTCGAACTGATCTGGCATGAGAAGAGGATCGAACACTGGATCCGCTTCGGCCGGGAAGTCCATGAGCAGATCCTCGACCGCCGGCGCCGTGTCGTCGGCTTCGCGCCGAACAGCCTCTTTGCCTTCATCCGCTGGGCGTCCAACGACTACGGCACGATCATCTCGCGCATCGACATCGTGCGCGCCATCGACCGCGGCGAGCCCTATCAGACACTGCCTTTCGTGCGGCCCGGCGGCGACATCCTCCTGAAGATCGAGGGATGGCCCAAGGTCGAGCGCGTGCTCCGGATCATCAATGCCATCGAGGCGCTCGGCATCGATCCGGCCGATGTTTCGCCGGACCACTGGCGGCACGTCCACAACCGCCTGGCCGCCGGTCATGAGCCGCGCGCCTACACCGCCCAGCACCATGGGGCCTTCCTCCTACGCCGGAGGACCGCGCCGTGAGCCGCTTCGGATATGTGATGCTCACCTGTCTTATGACCATGGGCGTCGCCGCTTCGGCGCTCATCGAAACGCCGAAGAAGCTGATCTGGAACGCCTCGGCGAGCGCACCGATCGGGCTCTATTCGATCGAACCGGATGACCGGCTCGAGGTGACGGACCTGGTCGCCGTCGATGCGCCCGAGCCGCTGGCGCGCTTCCTCGCCAAGCGCGGTTACCTGCCCCCCGGTGTGCCGCTGATGAAGCGTATCGCCGGTCTGCCGGGACAACGGGTCTGCCGCTCGGGGCTCGCCATCACGGTCGACCGGATCGCAATGGGCAATGCGCTGGAGCGCGACCGGCGCGGCCGCGACCTGCCCGTCTGGCAGGGCTGCCGGCGCATCGCCGTCGGCGAGGTGTTCCTCATGAACTGGGAGATCCAGGACAGCCTCGACGGCCGCTATTTCGGCCCGCTTCCGATGAGCTCGATCATCGGCCGTGCGGTCCCGCTCTGGACCGATGAGGACGGCTCCGGCCGCTACGAGTGGCGCGCCCCAACCCGATGACTGACCCCTGATCGGCGTGCCGCTCGCGCCGAACCTGTTCACCCACCCCCGACGAAAGGAAACCGCAATGTCGCAGATCGGTCGATTCACCCGCACCAAATCCGGCTATTCCGGCCGCATCCATACGCTCACGCTCGATGTCGAATTGGTGCTCGTTCCCGCTGAGCATTCCGACGCCGAGAACGCGCCCGACTATCGCATCCATCTCGGCGATGCCGACGCACCGGAGGTCGGTCCGGAAGTTGGCGCCGCCTGGAAACGCACCGGCGAGAAGGCGGGCGACTATGTCTCGCTGCTCATCGACGATCCCGCCTTCAAGCAGCCGATCCGCGCCAACCTGTTTCAGTCCGGCGACGACAAGTCGGCCTGGTCGCTGCACTGGAACCGGCCGCCCAGACGCGGCGAGCGGGAGTGACGGC
>JACFNY010000362.1 GCA_019454625.1 Sphingomonadaceae bacterium | reverse complement strand
CGATCACCGGCATCGCGGCCTTCGCGAACTGAAGCCTGCCGTGGCGTTCACGACCGCTCGCCCCCTCAGGTTCGGGGACTGCGATCCTTCGGGGATCGCCTATTTCCCGTCCTACCTCAACCTGCTCGTCGGGGTGATGGAGGAGTTCTTCGCCTCGATCGGCTCCCCTTGGCCGGTGATGATGGGCGAGCGCCGCATTTCGGTACCCACCGTGCGCCTCGACATCACGTTCAGCCATCCCGGCGTTCACGGCGACCTGCTGGAATTCCGGGTCGACGTGAAGCGCGTCGGGGGAAGCTCGCTCGATTTCCTGCACCGCATCACCTGCGGCGGCACGCTGCTCTGGTCGGCAGAGCAGCGGGTCGTCGCAACCGATACCGATACACACCGCGCGCGTCCGTGGCCGGACGACCTGCGCGCCGCGCTCGAACAGCATCTGGAGGCGTCCAATGTTTGAAACCCTGCAACCCGAAGGCTGGGTGAAGCCCCTCGGCTATGCGAACGGCATCGCTGCGGAAGGCACGCTGATCTTCGTCGGCGGCCAGATCGGCTGGAACGCGAACGCCGAGTTCGAGACGGACGATTTCGCCGCGCAGACGCGCCAGTGCCTCGAAAACGTCGTCGCCGTGCTGGCGGCGGGCGGGGCGGGGCCGGAGCACGTGGCGTCGATGACATGGTACGTGACCGACAAGGCCGAGTACCTCGCCAACCTGAAAGGCGTCGGCGCCGCCTATCGCGATGTCATGGGCCGCAACTTCCCGGCGATGGCGCTCGTGCAGGTGGCGGCGCTCGTCGAGGACCGCGCGAAGGTCGAGATCCAGGCGTTCGCGGTGAAGCCGCGCTGATTCAGTTGACCGTCGCTCCATCAGGCAGCGCCTGCACGACGTGGCCCAGCTTGTCGGGGTTCCGCACGATATAGATCGCCGTGATGCGGCCGTCCCCGATCGAGAGCGCGGTCGTTTGCAGCACGCCGCGGTCGATGCTGACGAAACCGGGCAGGCCGTCGATCCGCAGTGGGCGGAGCAGCGTGGCGACATTGCCGAACTTGCGGCGGAGCCCGGCGTAGAGCCGGAGCACGCGGGCGATGCCGCGGATGGGGTTGCGGAACGCAAGCACGCGGCCGCCGCCGTCGGAATGGATCACCACGTCCTCGGCGAGCAGGTCTTGCAGCGCGGCCGTGTCGCCGTCGCGTGCCGCGTTGAAGAAGGCCTGCGCGATGCGTTCGGCCTCGGCGTCCTCCACCGTGTAGCGCGGCTTCGCCTCCTGCACGTGCCGCCGCGCGCGCACCGCGAGCTGGCGTACAGCCGCGGCGTCCCGGCCGAGCGCCGCCGCGACGTCGCCGAGGCTCACCTCGAACACGTCGTGCAGCAGGAACGCGGCGCGTTCGAGCGGCGAGAGGCGTTCGAGCGCGAGCATCAGCGTCAGCGTGACGTCGTCGGCGATGGATTCCGGCTCTTCGGTGCCGAGCAGCGGTTCGGGAAGCCACGTGCCGAAATAGGTCTCGCGCCGCGCCCGCGCCGACTTCATCCGGTCGAGACAGAGCCGCGTCACCACGCGCGTCAGCCACGCAGGCGGCGAATCGATGCCGGAGGCCTCCGACCAGCGCAGCCACGCGTCCTGCACCACGTCCTCGGCTTCGGCGACCGAGCCGAGCATCCGGTAGGCGAGGCGCAGCAGCCGGGGGCGCTGCGCCTCGAACAGGGGCGTGTTTTCAGGCCGCGGCACGGCGGAGGGCCGGATGCGGGGCGCGGAAGCCGACCTGCAAGCGGTTCCACGTGTTGATCGACCCGATGAGCAGCGTGAGGTTGACCTGCTCGGCCTCGCTGAACTCGGCTTTCAGCGCTTCGTAGTCGGCGTCCGGAGCGCCGGTTTCCGCAAGGCGGGTCAGCGCCTCCGTCCAGCCGAGCGCGGCGCGTTCGCGGGGGCTGTAGAGCGTCGATTCGCGCCACGCGTTCAGCATGTGGAGCCGCATCTCGTCCTCGCCCGCGCGGCGCAGGTCGGTGGCGTGCATGTGGATGCAGAAGGCGCAGCCGTTGATCTGCGAGGCGCGCAGCCGCACCAGTTCCATCAGGTTCCGTTCGAGGCCGCTCGCCTTGAAGCTCTCTTCGAGCGCCGTCATCGCCTTGATCGCTTCAGGCGCGTAGCTGTGGGCATTGTTCAGGCGGGTTGTCATGTCTCGTCTCCTTGCGCGCACCATGCGCGCTTGCAGACATGACGAGGCAGGCGCGCGGGGTGTGACATGCCCGGAAAATTTATGCGTTTCGGCGGCTTTCATCAAAGCGCTTCCCGGTTCCGCGTCACTTGCGGCAGAATCCGCCAGATGCGTCTTGACAGCGCCGGGTCCCGCCCATAGGTACGCCCGGCTTTCGGAATACGAAGCAACGCGCGGGTGTAGCTCAGTTGGTTAGAGTGCCGGCCTGTCACGCCGGAGGTCGCGGGTTCGA
>JACFNY010000361.1 GCA_019454625.1 Sphingomonadaceae bacterium | reverse complement strand
CTGCGCCAGCCCGCGACGCTCGATGCGCTCGCGGCGCTGGTCGCGGCGGAGCGCATCAAGGCGGCGGAAGCGGAAACGCTCGCCGCGGCCTATCGCGTGCTGCGCACCGCCGAGCATCGCCTCCAGATGCTGGAGGACGCGCAGACGCACCAGATCCCGACGCGCGCGCCGGAACGCAAGGACCTCGCCCTGCTCGCGGGCTATCGCGACTGGACGGCGATGGAGCGGGAGATCAAGCGCCATGCGACCGCCGTCGGCCGCATCTACGACGCGCTGATCGCCGAGGCGGAGGTGGACCGGCTGCCGCGCCAGCCCGCCCAGCTCAAGGCGGCGCTGAAGAAAGCCGGGATCGGCCCGCACGCCGACCTCGCCGACCTCATCGGCCGCTGGCGCGACCGCAGCTACCGCGCGCTTCGCAGCGACGCGGCGCAGCGTCAGCTCGAAACCGCGCTGCCGGGTCTGGTGAAGGCGTTCGCGGAAGCGGGGACGGGCCGGGAGGCGCTGCTGCGCTTCGACGATTTTCTCGGCGCGCTGCCGTCCTCGATCCAGTTCTTCGCGCTCATCGAGGCGAACCCGCGCGTCGCGCTGCTGCTCGCGCGCGTGCTGGAGCTGGCGCCCGTGCTGGCCGGCAAGCTCGCGCGGCGGCCGGAGATCGTCGACATCATGCTGTCGAACGAGGCGTTCGCGCCGCTGCCGTGCGCCGAAGACCTCACCGACATGCTGCGCGCGCGCCTGCGTCGCCACGATGCGCTCGAACTGAAGCTCGACGAGGTGCGGCGCTTCGTTGCGGAGCGGCGCTTCCAGCTCGGCGTGCAGATCATCGAGGGTGGCGCGGACCCGATCCGCGTGGGGCGCGATCATGCCAAGCTCGCCGACGCCGCGATCACCGTGCTGGCGGACGCGGTGCAGGCCGAGTTCGCCGAAACGCACGGGCGCGTGCCCGGCGGGCGGCTGCTCGTGCTCGGCTTCGGGCGGTACGGCGGGTCGGTCCTCACGGAAAAATCCGATCTCGACCTCGTGTTCCTGTTCAGCGGCCATCACGAGGCCATGTCGGACGGCGCGAAGCCGCTGCCTGCGACGACATGGTTCAACCGGCTCGGCCAGCGGCTGACGGGCGCGCTCACGGTCAGCACGGCGGCGGGACCGCTGTTCGAGGTGGACACGCGCCTGCGCCCCTCCGGCCAGCAGGGGCTGCTCGCGGTCAATATCGACACGTTCGCGCGCTACCAGCTGGGGGAGGCGTGGAGCTGGGAACACATGGCGCTCACCCGCGCGCGCGTCGTCTACGGCGCGGACGAGGACCGCGCGGCGGTTTCGGCGGGCATCGCCGCGGCGCTCATGAAGTCGCGCGACACCGAGCGCTTCAAGGCCGAGGTGCTGGAGATGCGCGGCGACATGGTGAAGGCGCATCGCGACGGCGGCCTGTGGGACGTGAAGCACGCGGCGGGCGGGCTCATCGACCTCGAGTTCATCGTGCATTTCCTCCAGCTTTCCCGCCACGAGGGCTTCGATCCCGATCTCGGCGCCGCGACGGCGCACTTCGCGGCGGCGGGCGCGCTGCCGGAGGACGTGCCGTGCGCCCACGACCTGATGACGCGCCTGCTCGTCGTGCTGCGGCTGATCGAGGGTGACGAGCCGCCGAAGCAGCCCGCGGCAGCGAAGGCGATGATGGCCGCCGCGACCGGTTTTGCCGATTTCGACGCATTGAAAGCGGCGCTCGAGGACGCCAAAAGGGCCGTGCTTGCCGCCTGGGAGGCGGTGTTCGAGGTCAAACGAAAGGCACGATGATGACGAAGCCCGGTTCGAAAGCGCCCGCCTTCACGCTCGACAGCGAAGACGGCCCGCTGTCCCTGAAGGACTTCGCGGGGAAGAAGCTCGTCCTCTATTTCTATCCCAAGGACGACACCTCCGGCTGCACGCGCGAGGCGATCGACTTCACCGGCCTGCTCCCGGAATTCGAGAAGGCCGATGCCGCCGTGCTCGGCGTTTCCAAGGACACGGTCGCGAAGCACGGGAAGTTCCGCACCAAGCACGGCCTCGGCGTGAAGCTCGGCTCCGATCCCGATGCGAAGGTGATCGAGGCCTACGGCGTGTGGGTCGAAAAGACGCTGTATGGCCGCAAGTACATGGGCATCGAGCGCGCCACCTTTCTGATCGGCCGCGACGGCAAGATCGCCGAGGTCTGGCACAACGTGAAGGTGCCGGACCATGCGGAAGCGGTTCTGAAGGCGGCGCAGGCGCTTGGCTGACACGATCGGCGCGGCGGCTGCCGCCGTCCTGCTGACGGCCGATCCGGCGCAGAAGGCCCGGCTCTCGCGGCATCACACGGTGCGCTGGCGCGCGGGCGAACTCGCCGCCGTCTACGACGTGCCGATGCCCGACCGCCCGGCCCGGCCCGCGCGGCCCGAATTGCTGCCGCCGTCACGGATGCCGAAACGCGGCCGGGCGGGGTCC
>JACFNY010000360.1 GCA_019454625.1 Sphingomonadaceae bacterium | reverse complement strand
GTCCAGCGCATTGAGCGCGATGCACAGCGCCACGACGACGATCTGCAAGGTCCGCATCGGCGCCCCGGCAATCACTGCCCTCGGGTCGTTCGTCATATCATGCCCTCCCGCCTGCGATGCGCGCGAAAGCACGCCCCCCAAGAAACCGACGCTACTTCGCTATTCCAGCCCTGCAAGATGCCGGGTGACGACCGCGGCCAGCTCCGGCCGCCGGTCGAGGCATCGCGATACCGGTCCCACCACCACTACCGACAGAAGCCGTTCGCTGCCGGTGAGCGGCATGGCGACCCCCGCCAGATCTGGCGTATACTCGGTGTTGCTCTGGTGCCAGCCCATCGCCTCGGCTTCCTCGATCCGGGCCTCGACGGCTTCCGCCGTCATCGGCGTCGTCGGCGCGTAGGCGATGAAGTCGATCTTCCGGTAAAGCCGCGCGCGCTCGTCCTTCGGCATCTGCGCGAGCAGCGCCCGTCCCGCCGAGCTCGCGTGGATCGGCACCCGGTCGCCTGCTTTCGCGAAGTAGCGGACGGACTGGGGCGATTCCGCGACGTCCACGAATATCGCGTGGACGCCCGCCGGCGCCGAGATCGCCACCGTCTCCCCGGTCGCCGTCATCAGGTCGCGGGCAAGGCGCAGATATTTTTCGGGAAGCGGCTCGGCGCGCATCACCGCTTCGGCAAGCACCAGCCAGCGCGAGGCGGGGTAATAGCCGCCCCGCCCGCGCGGCTCGTAGAGATAGCCTTTCGACGCGAGCGTCCCCACCAGCTTGAACGTGCTCGAACGCGGCCAGCCGAGGTCCCCCGCGATTTCGGCCGCCGTTGCGGGCTTCAGCCGTCTGGCGAAGTATTCGAGGATTTCCAGCGCATTCGCGGCCTGTCTCACGATCATGGTGCTGTTTGCCTGAAGAGGAGTCCGGACGTCCGTATGGCCGAAGCGCAGCGGCCCGTGAAGCCGCCGGCATCTCCCGGCCGTCCATTCAGCGCGCCGTGAAACCGCCGTCGACGGGCAGCGCCACGCCGGTCACGAAGCTCGCCTCGTCCGAGACCAGCCACAGCGCCGCGTCGGCGACTTCGCCCGGCTTCACGAGGCGGCCCATCGGCACCGCCGCCATCAGCTTCGCCTCGTTTGCGGCGGCTTCGGCGGGATCGCCGCTGCGACCGGTGAAGCCGATCTTCATCGGCGTGTCGGCAAGGCCGGGGCACACGACGTTGACGCGGATGTTGTCGGCCGCAAGCGCGAGCGCCAGCGACTTCGTAAGGCCGACAACGCCCCATTTCGCGGCCGAGTAGATGGGGCTCATCATCGAGCCGACCAATCCCGACACCGAAGCGGTGAACAGGATCGCGCCGCCGCCGCGCGCGCGCATGTGCGGCGCCGCCTTGCCGGCACCGAGCGCCGCCGACGTCACGTTGAGCGCGATCGCCTTGTCATAGGCGGCGAGATCGAGATTCTCGACAGAGGCCGGGCCGGGCATCCCCGCGTGCGCCCAGAGGATGTCGAGCCCGCCGAGCGCGGCGGCCGCCGCGTCTATGCTGTCCTTCGCGCCGTCGGGATCGACGAGGTCGGCGACGATCGGCACGACGTTTCCGGCGCCGAAATCGGCGACGAGCGCATCGAGCGCAGGCTTGCTGATGTCGATCGCGGCGACGCGCGCGCCTTCGCGCACGAAGCGTTCGACACCGGCGCGCCCCATGCCGGACGCAGCAGCGGTGACGGCGGCGAGTTTGCCCTGAAGGCGCATGGCGTTCTCCTCAAGCTGCGAACGGGTCCGGGAACCGGCCCGTGGTCGAAACGATGGTGGTCTTGGTCTCGAGGAACGGGTCGAGCCCTTCGATGCCGTTCTCGCGGCCCCAGCCGCTCGCCTTGACGCCGCCGTAGGGCGTCGACCAGCGGATGTAGCGATAGGTGTTCACCCACACCATGCCCGCCTCGATCCGGGCGGCGACCCGGTGCGCGCGGCCGGTATCGCTGGACCAGAGCCCCGCAGCGAGGCCGTAGGGCGTCGAATTGGCGATGGCGATCGCCTCCTCCTCGTCATCGAAGGGGATGATCGCGGCGACGGGCCCGAAAATCTCCTCCTGCGCGATCCGCATTCCGGGCGCCACGCCGGCGAACACGGTCGGCTCGACGAAGAAGCCCTCGGAAAGGCCCGCGCGGTCGATCCGCGCGCCGCCCGTCACCAGTTCGGCGCCTTCCTCGCGCCCGATCGCCACGTAGGACAACGTCTTCTCGAGCTGCTGCGCGTGCGCCTGCGGACCCATGTGCGTCGCCGGATCGAGCGGCATACCGACGCGAACGCGCGCCGCGCGTTCGCGGAACGCCTCGACGACCCGGTCGTAGATCGGGCGCTCCACGAGCACGCGGCTGCCGAGCGCGCAGCTCTGGCCGCACAGCGCCCACGCCGAGCCCGTCGCGGCGTTCAGCGCCTGCCCGATGTCGGCATCGGCGAAGATGATGTGCGGCGCCT
>JACFNY010000001.1:18093-24310 GCA_019454625.1 Sphingomonadaceae bacterium | reverse complement strand
GGCAGCATCCTCGCGAGCGTGTCGTCGCGCATCACGTAGTGGTGGAACAGCGCCGCCGCCGCGTGCAGGCCGATCAGGTAATAGCCCACTTCGCCGACCGTTTCGTGGATTTCCTCGACCTGTTCGGCGAGCGCCTCGTTGGGGACCACGAGTGGCGGCAGTTCGAGCCCGAAGAACGGCACCGGCTCGCCGGCCGCGCTCAGGATCAGCCATCCCGCGATCGGCATCCCGATCATGAAGGCGTAGAGCGCCACGTGCATCCCGTGCGCGAGCGCGGTCTGCCACACCGGCGGACGCGGCGAGATCGGCGGTGTGCCGCCTGATACGCGCGCTGCGATGCGGAGGGCAACGAACACGAGCACCGAAAGCCCCAGCATGAAATGCAGCGCCTTCACGAATTCGCGCGTCTCGCTGCCGCGCTCGAACAGCACGCGCATCTCGATCGTCGCGAACACCGCCGCCAGAAGCAGCAGCATTACCCAATGCAGCGCGATCGTCGCCTTGCCGTAGCGCGCGCCTGCAACCGATCCACCTGTCGCCATGTCCTCTCCCCCGTTCGATTTATCCACCACCCGCCTGCTACCGCGTGCGCGCTGACACTTCGCTGACGGCCGGAAACCCGAGAGCCGGAAGGCGGTTGGCGGATGTTCAGTCGCTGATGCCGTCCCGCCCTTCGATCGCCATCAAGGTCGCCGTCAGGAATGCGATCAGCCTCGGCGGTCCGTCCTGCTCGGCAAACACCTCGGTCTGCGCGAGGGTGAGGGTCCGGCCGGACTTGATCACTTTGCCGCGGGCAACGAAGCGGCTGCCGACCGCCGGGGCAAGGAGATTGATCTTGAATTCCGTGGTCAACACGCCCTTGCCGGGCGCCATCGTGGTCAGCGCTGCATAGCCGGCCGCCGTATCGGCGATGGCGCTGATCGCGCCGGCATGGACAAAACCATGCTGCTGCGAAATCGAGGGGCTCGGGGGCAGGAAAATGGCCACGGCCCCGTGCGTGACGTTGCCGAGCGTTGCCCCCAGCGTGCTCATCAACCCCTGTCTGGCGAAACTCGACCGGATGCGCGCTTCGAGAGTCCCGGGTCCATCGGACTTTTCCATGTGACGCATTCGTCCCGCAAACCACGCGATCGCGGCAAACCCTTTGATCGGCAGCACCTGCAAAGGCGAAGACGATCAGGCCCGACGCTCGCCGGAAACCGGGAGCAGCAAACGGCTTCGCGCCTGCCGCGCCCCGGATACCTTGCAGGCTGGCTCAGCCGTCGGAGTTGTCGACCACGTCGGCGCCGGGGCCGTTCTTCTTGATGGAGTCGATGGCGTTCTTGGCGCTCGCCTTGCTCGAATAGCCTTCGGTCCAGAAGATCTTCTCGGCGTTGTACTTGAAGGCGACGCGGTACTCGCCCGCCTTGTCCTTGGTGATCTCGAAAACGTGAGCCATGCCCGTTTCTCCTGCCCGTTGAGGAGGGCCAGCCTAGCCGGAAGCGCCTGATGCGCAAGCCCGATTCAGCCGTCGCCCTGCCGGAGCGCCGCCGCCGCCGCGAACGGCGCGAGCGCGGTGACGACGAGGCTCGACGCGGCGAGCAGGCGCAGCTCGCCCGCGCTTCCGAAGATGAGCACGGGCAGCGCCAGCGGCAGCACGATAAGCCCCGCGAGCGCCGGGCCGCCGCGCGCACCCGCGACGAGCGCCGCCGCGACGAGGCCGAGCCCGGCAAGCGCGGGCGTGCCGAGCGCAAGCCCCGTCACCAGCGCAGGCACGTCGGCATTCAGCATCGCCCCGCCGAGCACCGCCGCGACGAGCAGCGCGGGCGCAAAGCCGAGCCAGTGCGCGGCGAGCCGCGACGCCATGATCGTCTCCGGCGCGATGCCGCGCACGCGCAGCTGGTCCATCGTACCGTCGGCGACGTCCTCGGCGATCAGCGTCCCAACCGGCAGCAATGCCGCGAGCAGCGCCGCCACCCACAGGCTGCCCGCGCCGACGCGTTGCAGCAGCGCCGCGTCGGGACCGATCGCGAACGCGGTCATGCTCGCGACCATCACGAAGAACACGAGCGGGATGAGGCCGCCCGTGCCTATGTCCACGCCGCGCAGGACAAGACGCCAGAAGCTCACAGCGCCAGCTCCCGCGCGCCCGGCACATCGGTCTCGCCGTGCGTCACCACGATCGCACCGCCGCCGCCCGCAAGGTGCGCGGCGATCGCCGCCGAAAGCGCCTTCGTATTGGCCGCGTCGAGGCCCGTGCCCGGCTCGTCGAGCAGCCACAGCCTCGCGCCCGAGGCCATCACCCGCGCCAGCGCCGCGCGCCGTTTCTGCCCGGCCGAAAGCATCCTGACCGGCACGTCGCCGAGCGCCGCCAGCCCCAGCGCGAACGCCGGTTCCGCCCCGTCCAGCCGCGCCCACCAGCCGAGTTCCTGCGCGAGCGTCCGTCCCGGCTTCAGGGCGTTCTCGTGCCCCAGCCACGCGACTTTCGCTGCGTGCTCGATGCACCCCGCCGCGGGCGCCAGCAGCCCGGCGAGACCGCGCAGCAGGCTCGATTTGCCGCTGCCGTTCGGCCCGGTCACGCGCAGCGCCTCTCCGGCGGCGACGGCGAGCGACAGCCCTTCGAACAGCAGCCGTCCGCCGCGCACGCAGGCGAGGTTTTCGGCGCGGATGAGCATGTCCCCCATGCGCCCCGACCTACCTGCTCGCGCCCGCGCGCGCTACTTCTTCTTGGGCTTTTCGGGCTGGGTGCGGACCGGCGACAGTTCGCGAAGCGCGCTCTCCACGCCCGGCACGGCAAGCGCCTGATAGGCGCATTCGCCCACGGTCCAGCCATAGGGCGTCTGCCTGAGCGCCGTCACCACGCGCGCGCCGGCGGGCGCGTCGATGCGCCCCCAGTCGTCGGTGTTCAGGATCTCGTGCCGGGTCCGCTTGCCGGGGCCGGGCCAGATGTCGATCGCTTCCGGCCCCTTGCCCTTCAGATACTGGATCACCTCGACGCGCTGGAACAGCGTGCCGTCGCCGCGCGGCAATTCGCGGACGATGCCGTCGATCACCAGCGCCTCGTTTGCGAACACGTATTTCGCGGCCTCGTCCGCGTCGCGCTGCACCAGGATCGGCAGCACGCAGCGCGCCGCCGCCGCCCCGCTGAACCCGGCCGCGGCCAGGAATGCCGCAGCAGCCACCCAACGCCTACGCATCACGACCCCTTTCGTTTTTCCCTTTGCGGACATGTACCACAGGGGAGAGGTCGTTGCGATGCCGTATCGGTTCCGGCGGCCCGAATTCCCGATATGCCGCTTGATACCTTGCCTGTTCAGCGCTTGCCGAGCGTCTCGTCGAAGAACGCGGCCTGATCGCGCCAGAGCCGCTGCCATGCCGAGAAGCGGATCAGCCCGTGGGATTCACCAGGCAGCAGCACGGTGCGCACGTCGACGCCCTGCCGCCGCAGCTTCTGCGCGAGGTCCACGGTCTCGCGCACGTCGACGTTCATGTCGTTGTCGCCGCTGAACAGCAGCACCGGCGAGCGCCAGCCTTCCACCGCGCCGAGCGGCGAGGCGGCGAGCGCCGCCGCCTTGTCCGCCTCGCCCACGCCGAAGAACTTGCTCGGATTGAGGTGCCCCGGCACCGGCGAGGGCCAGCTCCAGTCGAACACGCCGTGGATGGCGACGCCCGCCGCGAACAGGTCGGAGTCGCGCGCCAGCGCCTGCCCCGTCAGCAGCCCGCCGTAGGAGCCGCCCCAGATGCCGATGCGTTTCGGGTCCACGTCGGCGCGCGCCGCGAGCCAGCGCCCCGCCCCCAGCACGTCGGCGTATTCGGAGGCCTTGCGCCATCCGCGCCCCGGCGCCTCGCGGAAGTCCCGCCCGTAGCCGACGCCCGAGCGGTAATTGAGCGCGAGCACGACATAGCCCATCTCCGCGAGCCGCCGGTTCATCGCATAGTCGTTCGCGTAGTATCCGCTGAAGTGGAACGCCGGGAACATCTGCCGCGTCGGCCCGCCGTGCACGTAGACGAGCGCCGGGTGCGGCCCCTTGCCCTTGGGGAGGAACAGCTGCCCCGGCACGCTCTCCCCGTCCGCTGCGGTGAGCCGCACCTGCTGCGGCGCAGGCGCGGCGAAGCCGTAGCGATACCCGTAGTCCGCGGGCGTCTCCGCATAGGCGACCTTCGCGCTCGCGGCATCCACGATGCGCAGCATCGCCGACGCATCCGCCCCCGCGCCCGTCATCGCGACATGCCGTCCGTCACCCGCCGCGCTCGCCAGCGCCAGCACAGCGTCCTTCGTCTCCACCGCCTGCTCGCGCCCGGTGGAAACCGTGATGAGCGAGGCCTGCCGCGTGTCGAGATCGCGGCAGTTGTGGATGACGAACAGCGTGTCCGGCGCGGCAAGCTCGCTCTCCGCGACCTCGCACTTTTCGCCCGTCAGCGCGCGCGCCGCGCCGCCCGCCGCGCTCACGGCGTAGAGCCGCGCCCAGCCGTCTTCCTCGGCGCGGAACACCACGGTCCTGCTGTCCGACCAGCGCAGCAGCCCCTCGTCGTCGTCGGAAATGCGCGAGCCGCCGCGCGGCCCCGATGACCACAGCGTCCGCGCCTTGCCGCCGCTCGTTGCCACCGTCTCCACGGAGACCGGCTGGTTCTCGAGGTTGTCGTAGGTCACCGTGTGCTCGCGCCCCGGCCAGCGCAGGTAGGCGACCGTCCTGCCGTCGGGCGAGAGCACCGGGTGGCTGAGCCGATCCGCGCCCGTCACCAGCCACTCCACGCGGTCGCTGCCGAGCGTGTAGCGGCCGAGGAACGACCATCCGCCCCGGTCCTGCACGAAGATCAGGCTCTTGCCGTCCGCCGTCCACACCGGCTGCGCGAAGGCCGCGCCGCCGCGCACCAGCAGCTCCGGCTTCGGCTCCGCGGCGCCGACGTTCACCGCCCAAAGGTCCGCCCCGCTGCGGTAGACGAGCCGCGACCCGTCCGGCGAGAAGTCCGGCCCGCTGCCCTCGCCGATCCTCACCGGCGCGGCGCCGCCCGCGGCGGAGACAAGCCACAGCGTCGCTTTCGGCGGCGTCAGCAGGCTCGCCGGATTATAGCCGCCCGCCGCGAAGCCCGTAGTGAAGGCGACCCACGCCCCGTTCGGCGAGATCCGGATGCCGGTGATCGGCGCGCCGTCCACGTCGCTCTGCTCGAACAGCGCCGTGCGCTTGAAGTCGGGGCCGCGCGCGGCGAGCAGCTGCGTCCTGTCGCCCTGCTGCACGGTCCACGCGAAGGCGGGCACATGCGCCGCGCTGATCTCCGTCGCCATGGGGAAGGCGAGAAACGCCGTGTCGTCCGCCGCGGAGGCCGCACCGGAGGCCGCGATCAATACTGCGCCCGCGAGCGCCAGCCGCGAGATACGAGAACCGGGTCCGGAAACGAAAGACGACGCGCGCATGAACATACCCTCCTGCTGATCGAAGGGCGCGGACGCGCGCGGCCATCGCCGCGCAATTCTCCCCTCGGGCTCTTTATGTCCCGAATTTATCCGAATGCACCTGATTGGCAAATGCCTTAAGAGGGTTCCGCAACAACGGCGGCCACGCGTTCGGCATCGCGCTCGATCTTGTCCGCGATCACCTTCATCCGCGCATCGCGTGCCTTGCGGTGTTGATCGGCAAGTTCCGTCCAGCGATCGAGGGCAAGCACGGCCTGCCGCCGGACATTGTCCAGCGCCGCCGCCGCAATTGCCAGCCGGGCCTCCGCGATCCGTTCCTCGTAGAATGCCGTCTGGTCTTTCACGCGAAGGCTCTTTCGTTCAGGGGCCGGCGATCAGCCGATCAGGTCGTAGACGATCTGCCGCAGTTGCTGGCGCGTGAGCCCACCGGGCTCGCGCCGGGCGCCCATCGGCGCGGTATTCGGCATAGGCGAAAGTGTGCGGCGCGCCGGGTGCCGGCGTCCGTTATTCAGTGTCGTTTGCATGTCTGTCATTGTCTTGGCCGCCGGTCCGGCGGCGTATTCCGGTGAAGCGCTTTCGCTTCAAATCTTTGGGCGGCCCGGCGAACCTCGCCGGGCCTTCTGAACCGTGATCGGACGTGTCAGGCCGATTTCAGGTTGACCGCACTCGTGCGGCCGCGCTGATCGCGCTCCAGCTCGTAGCTGACGCGCTGGTCCTTATCGAGCGTCTCCATGCCCGCCATCTGCACGGCGGTGATGTGGACGAACGCGTCTTCGCCGGCGCCTTCCGGCGCGATGAAGCCATAGCCCTTCTGGGCGTTGAAGA
>JACFNY010000001.1:0-18083 GCA_019454625.1 Sphingomonadaceae bacterium | reverse complement strand
ATAGGCATGTCTTTGTCTCACTATTCTGGTCGTGATCGTACCCGCGCGCCACATGGCGGCGGGTGCCGAGAGGCTGGGGGTTCTGAAAAGGGGAGCCGGAGCGCCGCAATCCGTCGCGCGCAACGTCAGCCTCATCCATATAGGGCATATGGGGTTAATTTACAATGTCGGGACCGGGATCGGCCCACATGCCTCCGCGCCCGTCGCAGTCCGCTCCGGCCAGTCCGGCGCGCCGCCCGTCTCGCGATGGCTGCCGAGCACAAATAACCGGCACGCCCCCTTGACCGTTTCCAGTCAACATTTTGACAAGCCCGCCTGCGACTTTCGTCCCCTTCCCAACCCGGCTCCCCTTCGTTAAAGCAGCCGCGACTCCGGCGGTTGCTGCGCTGCAATAGGCGCGTGCCGGCCGGTCCGAACGGCAAAGACAAGGGGATCGTGAAGATGACCGCCACCGGACGCGACAACCTGAACACCCGCCGCACGCTGAATGTCGGCGGCCGCGAATTCGCTTATTATTCGATCCCCGCCGCCGCCGAGCGCTTCGGCGACTTCTCGGCTTTGCCCTTCTCCATGAAGGTGCTGCTTGAGAACATGCTCCGCTTCGAGGACGGCGACACCGTCACCGAGGGTGACGTGGAGGCCTTCCGCTCCTTCCTCAACGCCAACCTCGGCGAGCGCGAGATCCAGTATCGCCCGGCGCGCGTGCTGATGCAGGATTTCACCGGCGTCCCCGCCGTCGTCGACCTCGCCGCCATGCGCGACGCGATGGCGAAGCTCGGTGCGGACGCGGAGAAGATCAACCCGCTCGTCCCGGTCGATCTCGTCATCGACCACTCGGTGATGGTGGACGAGTTCGGCAACCCCAAGGCCTTCGAGCAGAACGTCGCGCTCGAATACGAGCGCAACATGGAGCGCTACAAGTTCCTGAAGTGGGGCGCGCAGGCGTTCCGCAACTTCCGCGTCGTGCCGCCGGGAACGGGCATCTGCCACCAGGTGAACCTCGAATATCTGGCGCAGGCGGTGTGGACCTCCGAAGATGCGTCGGGCGCCACCGTCGCTTACCCGGACACGCTGGTCGGCACCGACTCGCACACCACGATGGTGAACGGCCTCGGCGTGCTCGGCTGGGGCGTCGGCGGCATCGAGGCGGAGGCCGCCATGCTCGGCCAGCCCGTCTCCATGCTCATCCCGGAAGTCGTCGGCTTCAAGCTCACCGGCCGCCTGCCGGAGGGCATCACCGCCACCGATCTCGTGCTCACCGTCACGCAGATGCTGCGGGCGAAGGGCGTCGTCGGCCGCTTCGTGGAGTTCTACGGCCCCGGCCTCGATGCGCTGACGCTCGCCGACCGCGCCACGATCGCCAACATGGCGCCCGAGTACGGCGCGACCTGCGGCTTCTTCCCGATCGACGCGGAGACGATCCGCTACATGAAGTTCACCGGCCGCGAGGACTGGCGCTGCGAGATGGTGGAGGCCTATGCGAAGGCGCAGGGCATGTGGCGCGACGCCTCCACGCCCGATCCCGTGTTCACCGACACGCTCGCGCTCGACCTTTCCGAAGTGCGGCCGAGCCTCGCCGGCCCCCGCCGCCCGCAGGACCGCGTGCTGCTCGAAGACCTCGCCGCCGGTTTCGAAGCCGAGCTCGGCAGCAGCTTCAAGGTGGGGAATGCCGCCAAGCGCGTACCGGTCGAAGGCGCGAACTACGACATCGGCCACGGCGACGTGGTGATCGCCGCGATCACGAGCTGCACCAACACCTCGAACCCGGACGTGCTCGTAGCCGCCGGTCTCGTGGCGAAGAAGGCGCGCGCCAAGGGCCTCGACCGCAAGCCGTGGGTGAAGACCTCGCTCGCGCCCGGCTCGCAGGTCGTCACCGACTATCTCGAAAAGGCCGGGCTACAGGACGATCTCGACGCCATCGGCTTCGATCTCGTCGGCTACGGCTGCACCACCTGCATCGGCAACTCGGGGCCGCTGCCCGCGCCGATCTCGAAGGCCGTGAACGACGGCGACATCGTCGCCGCGTCCGTGCTTTCCGGCAACCGCAACTTCGAAGGCCGCGTCTCGCCGGACGTGCGCGCCAACTACCTCGCCTCGCCGCCGCTCGTCGTCGCCTATGCGCTCGCGGGCACGGTGCGCAAGAACCTCGCCGTCGAGCCGATCGGCACGGGGTCGGACGGCCAACCTGTGTACCTCAAGGACATCTGGCCGACCAATCACGAGGTCCGTTCCACCGTCGAGGCCTCGCTCGATGCGGACATGTTCAAGGCACGCTACGCGCACGTCTTCAAGGGCGACGCGCGCTGGCAGGCCATCGATGTAACCGGCGGGCGCACCTACAGCTTCTCCTCGGTCTCCACCTACGTGCAGAACCCGCCGTATTTCGAAGGGCTGACGATGACGCCGAAGCCCCTCACGGACATCGTGAACGCACGCGCGCTCGCCGTGTTCGGCGACTCGATCACCACCGACCACATTTCGCCCGCGGGCAGCATCAAGGCCGATTCCCCGGCCGGCACCTACCTCACCGAGCATCAGGTGAGCCGCGCCGACTTCAACTCCTACGGCTCGCGCCGCGGCAACCACGAAGTCATGATGCGGGGCACGTTCGCGAACATCCGCATCAAGAACAAGATGCTCCCCGGCGTCGAGGGCGGCGTCACCAAGCACGTGCCCTCGGGCGAGCAGCTCGCGATCTACGACGCCGCGATGCGCTACAAGGACGAAGGCACGCCGCTCGTCGTCATCGCGGGCAAGGAATACGGCACCGGCTCCTCGCGCGACTGGGCCGCGAAGGGCACGACGCTGCTCGGCGTGCGCGCCGTCGTCGCGGAGAGCTACGAGCGCATCCACCGCTCGAACCTCGTCGGCATGGGCGTGCTGCCGCTCCAGTTCCAGGGCAGCGACAACGCGGAAACGCTCGGCCTCACCGGCGACGAGCTGTTCAGCATCGACGGTGTCGCGGACCTGAGGCCGCGTCAGGACGTGACGGTGAACTTCACGCGCGTCGACGGCTCCACCGGTTCGTTCGTCGCGCGCTGCCGCATCGACACCAACAACGAGCTGGAATACTTCCGGAGCGGCGGCATCCTGCACTACGTGCTGCGGAACCTCGCCGCCTGAGGACACGAGAGGGCGGGTTTCAGGCCCGCCCTACTCCCATTCGATGACCTGCCAGCCCCGCGCCTCGGCAAGCGCACGCAGCTTGGGCGTCGGGTTGATCGCGAAGCCTTCGTCCGCCCATTCGAACATCGGCGCGTCGCTGTGATGGTCCGAAAAGAAGCGCACGTGCAGCCCTTCGCGCCGCGGCAGCGCTTCCGCCACCATGTCGCGCTTCGCGCCGTCGTAGCAGTTCTCGCCGTCGAGCCTCGCAAGCACCGCGCCCGACGCGTCGCGCCGCGACTTCGTGCCGACGATTTGCTCCACGCCCAGCCGCGCCGCGATGGCGTGGGCATAGAAGGTGTAGGAGGCTGTGGCGATCACCACGATGCGCCCTTCCGCCTTCTCCGCGTCGATCCGCGCCTGCGCGCCCCGAAACGTGCGCCCCGGCACCATCCGGCGCGCGAAGCCCTCGGCGCACGGTGCGATCCGTTCCATCGGCACGCACCGTCCCATCAGCAGCCGGTGGTTGATTTCCTTCAACCGCCCCCGGCTCACGAACCCCGCGACATAGGCCGCACCCGCCAGCAGCGACACGGGCAGGAGCAGCAACCGCCACGGCGCCTCGTGCCACGCCCAGTAGACCAGCCAGGGCGAATAGGATCCGCCCCGGGTGATCGTCCTGTCCATGTCGAAAACGGAATACCGTATTAGCGTACTCAAACAGCCTCCAGCGCTTGCCTGAAGTCTGCGACAAGATCGTCAACATGTTCAACGCCGATCGACACCCGAACCAGGTTGTCGCTGATCCCCAGTTCCGCCTTGCGCGCATCGGGCACCGAGAGATGCGTCATCGCTGCCGGATGGCTCGCAAGGCTCTCGGTGCCGCCGAGCGAGACGGCGAGCTTCACCAGCTTCAGGTTGTCGAGCAGCCGGAACGCCTCCGTCTCCCCGCCCTTCACGATCACCGAGAAGGTCGAGCCGGAGCCGGTGCAGTGCCGGTCATAGATGTCCCGCTGCGCGCTGCCGGGTTCGAGGAAGCCGAGATAGCCGACCCGTTCGATCTTCGGATGATCGCGCAGAAACGCGCAGAGCGTCCGCGCGTTCGCCTCCGCCCGCTCCATGCGAAGCTGCACCGTTTCAAGGCTGCGCAGCAGCATCCACGAGGTATGCGGATCGGTGATCGTGCCGATGGTGTTGCGCAGCGCAAGAACAGGCGCGAGGGCGGCCCTTCCGCCGATGCAGGCCCCGCCCACGAGGTCGGAATGGCCGCCCACGTACTTGGTGAGCGAGTAGAGCGAGATGTCCGCGCCGTGCCGCGTCGGCGCCTGGAAGACGGGGCCGAGGAAGGTGTTGTCGCACATGATGACGGGCTTCTCGCCCTCCGCGAACACCGCATCGCGCGCGGCGGCCACGGCCTCGATGTCGACGAGATCATTTGTCGGGTTCGCCGGGCTTTCGAGATAGATCACGGAGACGCGCCCCTTGGCTCTCGCCGCGCGCAGCGTCGCCTCGATCCCCTCCCGGCCGGCAGACGCGCGAAAATCCATCCAGCCGACCGAGAACTTGCCGATCACGGCGTCGATCAGCTTTTCCGTCGCGGCATAGAGCGGCGCCGAGTGCACGATGACATCGCCGGGCTGCACATAGGCCATCAGCGCCGTGGTGATGGCCGACATGCCGGTCGAGAAGACCAGCGCATCCTCCGCCCCTTCCCAAAGCGCCAGCCGGTCCTCGAGTATCTCCTGATCCGGGCCGTTGAAGCGGCCGTAGACGAGGCCCTCGGCGCCGCCGGGTCGGCGCCCGATGATGCCTTCGAAGAACCGCTTGCCGTCCACCGCGCTTTCGAAGACGTAGGTGGAGGTGAGGAAGATCGGCGGCTTCAGCGCGCCTTCGGAAAGCGCGGGATCATAGCCGTAGCCCATCATAAGCGTTGAAGGATGGAGCGGACGTCCGCCAAGCTCCAGCGACTGCGGCTTCATCGCGCGGCGGCGCGCCGGCGGCGTTTCTGCGTCTGTCATGCTTCCAGCCTACGCTTCCGGACACCGACCCGCAACGCATACGCGCGCAGCCGGGACCCGGCGAATCGCCTGCAACAAAAAAAGCCCCCGGGGACCGGGGGCCTTCTTATTGAGAGCGGCAGTGCCGCACTCGAACTACAGCACCTAGAGGTAGGTGCCGCCGAACAGCCAGTCCCAGAAGCCCTTGGCAGGCTGAACCGGCTTACGAGTCGCATTCGTACGCATCTTTGTTCCCCAGCATCACAGTTACGGCAAACTGCCACGCTGGTACTTATGCTTAACGAATATGGTTTACAAGCATTAACCGCAAAAATTAACCACTTGCCTTAACCTTGGCAGGATACTCGATCATCTCCTTGAGATCGGAATCCTCCATCGGCCTTGCGATGTGATAGCCCTGACCGCGGTCGCAGCGGATCTGCGCGAGGGCGAACAACTGCTCGGGCGTCTCGATCCCCTCCGCGACAACGTCGAGCCCCAGGATGTGCGCGAGTTCGATGGTCGAGACCATCACCGCACGGTCCGCGGGACCGTTCAGAAGCGCGTTCGTGAAGCGGCGGTCGATCTTGAGCTCGGTCGCGGGGATCTTCCGCAGATACTCCAGCGTCGACATGCCGGTGCCGTAGTCGTCGATGGCGATGCCGATGCCGAGCGCGCGAAGTTCGCCCAGCGTGGCGAGCGCAGCCTGCCCTTCCGCGATCGCCGCCGTCTCCGTGATCTCGAGAACGAGCGCGGCCGGGGGAATCTGATAGCGCACGAGCACGGATCGCACGACATCCACGATCATGCGGGAAGACAGTTCGCTCGGCGACAGGTTGACCGACATCCGGAATGCCGGATTGCGGCGCAGAACGTCGCGCGTCACCGCACCCGCGCGATCGAGAACGAAGGCCGTGACCTTGCCGATCCGACCGTTACGTTCGGCGATCTCGACGAAATCCATCGGGCTGATGGGGCCGCGCACCGGATGCGTCCAGCGCACCAGTGCCTCGGCGCCGCAAATCGTCGCCGTCCTGAGATCGAGCTGCGGCTGGTAGGCAACCCAGATGTGGCCGGACTCGAGTGCATCGTCGAGCTCACCGAGCAGCGACAGCTTCCATTCCTTGGCCTTCGCCGCCGCCGGATCGTGCACCATCCAGCAGACGCCTTCCTCGCTCGCCGCATGTGCGGCCGCAAGGGCGCTGGCACGGCGGTGCGACATCGGCATCGCGGTTTCGCGATCAATACCGAAGGCAACGTCGACATCATAGCTGCGCTCGGCCACCTTGATGGGGCTGCGGAAGATCAGCTGCATCGCCTTGAACTGGTCCACGACCAGTTCAAGCTCGGAGGCATTGGTCAGCCAGACGAAATTGCCGTCGTCGCCGTGCCAGAGCTGCGCGCCCGTCGTGCCGATCGACAGCCGCGCGGCGATGAGCTTCGTGAGTTCATGTTCGAAATCGGGCGGCAGCGTGCTGACGATGTCGGCGAAGCGGCGTACACGCGCGGCGATCAGGAGCTCCGACGAGATGAGATCCTCGCGTCGAAGCATCGCGTTGACGGTGGGCAGGCCCGAAACGGGATGCACGAGACCGAGTTCCCGCCGGCGTTCGAGCACCCGCCGCCATGCGAAGATGACAAGCGAACCTGCGGCCAGCAGCAGCGCAGGCGCCACTTCGACAAACACATGGGCGTGTTCGAGAACCAACGGAAGCACCAGAAGCGCAGCAAGGCCCGGCACACCGAGCATCCATTTGAGCCGGTTTCTGCCGTAGACCAACACCGCCGAAACGGCTGCTGCCAAGAGCCAGAGCGGCCACCAGCCCAGCACGGCGGGCTTTCCGGCCTTCAGCGTTTCCGCACCCAGAACCGTGACGAAAACACTCGTCACCTGACCCTGCCCCGGCACGGCGAGACGTGCCGAAAGCGTTTTCGAATTGAGGCCGACCACGACCGTGCGCCCGTTGACATCGGGCACCGACTGCCCGGTGAGGACATCCGCCGCGCTCGCATAGGGGATCGACCCCAGCGTGTAAGCATAGTCGATCGGGAACCGCGCCCCGAGCGGGCCGTCCACCCCGGCGATCGCGGTTTCCATCGACCTGCGCACCCTGTCTCCGATGATCTGCCGATAGGCAAGATCGGGGACGCCATTCCAGTAGCGCAGGAACTTCATCGTCGAAACCACCTCGGCGGTGCCGCCGAGGCTCGACGGCTCCAGGACGCGTACCTTTCCGTCAGCGGTGTAGTCGTTCGTGCTGGCGAGGAACACGGCGCCCGGATGCCGGTCTATGACCTTCGAAAACGCGCGATCTCCCTCCGGATCGAGCGGCGGCAGGTAAAGGTCGAAGAAAACCCGATCGGCACCGGCCGCGAACAGTCGGTCGGTCAGCGCCGCGAGACGCGCACGGTTCCAGGGCCAGGGGCCGGTCGCCGCGATGGACTCGTCGTCGATCCCGACAACGACCACCTCGCCGCTGACCGGTTGCGCGCGGATCTTGTTGCGCAGCGTGAGGAGCGCGAGGTCGACGGGCTCCATGAAGGCCGCAATACCCATGAGGCCCGACACGAGCATAAGCCACAGCAAAGGCTTGCACTTTCGCGCAAGCGCCGTGATCGGCTCGAAGACCCGGGACAAAGGCATGGTGCCATGGTTACCGGCCGAACCTTAAGAAAAACTACCAAACGCCGTGCCGCGGCGTCAAAAAAGCACGCAAAACCGACCTGAAAACGGGATGCCGAAACCATGGCTCGCAAGCGCTTCATGGTTCGCCGACAGGGTAAATCCCGTCAGCACTTGCAAAACGCTCGTACCTATTCGCGGAGGTCCGCGCCGACGCCGCGCGCCGAAGCGACGATCTTTCCGGCGATCGCGGAAAGCTCGTCTTCCGTGAAGCTGCGCTCGTCCGGCTGCAACGTCACGCGCACGGCGAGCGAGCGCTTGCCCGGCTCGATGCCTGCGCCTTCGAACAGGTCGAACAGGCGAACCGCGGTGATCCGCTTCGGCTCCGCCTTCTGCACGGCACGGAGCAGCGCATCGGCCGCAAGCGTCTTGTCGGCGACGAAGGCGAAATCGCGCGTCACCGCTTGCAACGCGGGCGGCGCATAGACGGAACGGCCCCGCTTGCCGCGCGGCGCCGGGATTGCATCGAGGAATATCTCGGCGACCGCGACGCGGCCCTGAAGATCGAAGGCACGGGCAAGGCGCGGGTGCAACTCGCCGAACTCGGCAAGGACCGTCTTGGGGCCGAGGCCGAGCTTCGCGGAACGGCCGGGGTGATACCATGCGCTCGCACCGGTGAAGGCCTGCGCGCGTTCCACCGGTGCGCCCGCGGCGGCGAGCAGTGCCAGCACCTCGGCCTTCGCATCGAACACGTCGAAGCCCTTGGCCGCACCGTCGCGCCAGTCCTTCTCCTGCCGCGCGCCCGCCAGCACGAGGCCGAGCGTCAGGCGCTCACCCTCACCGAGATAGCGGCGGCCGAGTTCGAACAGGCGGATGGACGCCGCGCCGCGATCGCTGTTGCGCTGCGCTGCGGCGGCAAGGCCGGGGAGCAACGACGGGCGCATGACGGCGAGATCGGCCGAGATGGGGTTTTCGAGCGTGAACACACCGCCGCCGAAGCGCTCGGCTTCCTGCGGCGCGATGAAGCTCCACGTGACGGCCTCGTCGAGACCGCGCGCCGCGGCGGCGCGGCGCAGCGTGCGCTCGGTGAGCTGGACCGGCGTGGCGGTGGGCTTCGCGACGCCCTCGGCGCGCGGCAGCGGTGTCGAGGGGATGGCGTCGAAACCGGAGATGCGGACGACCTCCTCGACGATGTCGGCGGCGCCGTCGATGTCGCGGCGCCACGAGGGCGCGGTGACGCGCCATGTGTCGCCGGTCTCGACCGCGAAGCCGAGCGCGGCGAGAATCTCCGCCTGCTTCGCCGGATCGACGGTGACGCCGGTCAGGCGTTCGGTGAGCGACGGCGTGTAATCGACCTGCGGCGCGATCTCGGGCGGCTGACCGGCGCGGACCTCGCGGCTCGGGGCACCGCCGCAGAGGTCGAGTACCATGCGGGTGGCCAGTTGCAACCCGCCTTCGAGGAACGCCGGGTCGACGCCGCGCTCGAAGCGGGCGCGGGCGTCGGAGGTGAGGCCGAGGGCGCGGCCGGTCCGGCCGATGCGCGCCGGGTCGAAGTAGGCGCACTCGATCAGGATGTCCTTGGTGTCATCCTCGACGCCGGAATGCTCGCCGCCCATGATGCCGGCGATGTCGTGGACCTCGCGGTCGTCGGCGATCACGGTCATCTCGGGGGTCAGCATGTAGGTCTTGCCGTTCAAGGCAACGACGCTCTCGCCCTCGCCTGCGCGGCGGGCGACGACGGCACCGGAGAGCTTGGCGAGGTCGTAGACGTGGAGCGGACGGCCGCGATCGAAGCTGATGAAGTTTGTAATGTCAACGAGCGCGGAGATGGGACGAAGTCCGATGGCGGTGAGGCGGCGCTGGAGCCAGTCGGGCGACGGGCCGTTCTTTACACCTTGCACGACGCGGCCGAAGAAGGCGGGGCAGCCTTGCGCGTCGTCGGTGCGGATCTCGACCGGGCAATCGTAGCGGCCTTCGATGCTTTCGACCGTGCCGGGCTTCAGCGTGCCGAGGCCGAGCGCGGCGAGATCGCGCGCGATGCCGCGCACGCCCATGCAGTCCTGCCGGTTCGGCGTGACCGAGACCTCGATGACCGGATCGTCGAGGCCGAGCACCTCGGCGAAGGGCGTGCCCACGGCGGGCGCGCCGGGAAGGTCGATGATGCCGGTGTGCGCGTCCGAAAGCTCAAGCTCGCGCTCCGAACACATCATGCCGTGCGATTCGACGCCGCGGATCGCCGCGACCTTCAAGGTCACGTCGATCCCGGGGACGTGCGTGCCGGGCGCGGCGAACACGCCGTAGAGGCCCGCGCGGGCATTTGGCGCGCCGCAGACGACCTGCACGGGCTCGCCCGCGCCGGTATCCACCTTCAAGACCTGCAACTTGTCCGCCTGCGGATGCGGCGCGGCCTCCAGCACCTTCGCGACGCGGAACGGCGCGAGACGATCGGCGGGATTGTCGACGCCCTCGACCTCGAGCCCGACACGGGTGAGGCCGCGCATGATCTCGTCCAAGGAAGCGGTGGTGTCGAGGTGGTCCTTCAGCCACGAAAGCGTGAACTTCATGCGCCGACTCCTCCCGAAAGCGTGGGCACGGCGAAGGGCGAGAAGCCATAGTGCTTCAGCCAGCGCACGTCGCCGTCGAAGAAGGCGCGAAGGTCGGTCATGCCGTACTTGAGCATCGCCAGCCGGTCGATGCCCGCGCCGAAGGCGAAGCCCTGCCATTCGGCGGGATCGAGGCCGCAGGCCGCGATGACTCGCGGATGCACCATGCCCGAGCCGAGGATTTCGAGCCACGAGGCTTCGCCGCCGATCCTGAGCGTGCCGCCCTCCCACGAGCAGCCGACATCAACCTCCGCCGACGGCTCGGTGAAGGGGAAGTAGCTGGGCCGGAAGCGCAGCGTCACGTCATCGACCTCGAAGAAGGCCTTGATGAATGTTTCCAGCGTCCACTTGAGGTGCCCCATGTGGATGTTGCGGTCGATGACAAGGCCTTCGACCTGATGGAACATCGGCGTGTGGGTGGCGTCCGAATCCGAGCGGTAGACGCGGCCCGGCGCGATGATGCGGATCGGCGGCTGCCGGCTCATCATCGTGCGGATCTGCACGGGCGAGGTGTGCGTGCGCAACAGGAAGCGGCGGCCGTCCTTCGCTTGTCTGTCGGGGAAATAGAAGGTGTCGTGCATCGCGCGCGCCGGATGCGATTCCGGGATGTTGAGCGCGGTGAAATTGTGCCAGTCGTCCTCGATCTCCGGCCCGGTCGCGACCGCGAAGCCGAGATCAGCGAAGATCTCGGCAAGCTCGTCCATCACCTGCGAAACCGGGTGCACCGTACCGAGCCGCGCGGGCTCGACCGGAAGCGTGACGTCCACCGCCTCGGCGGCAAGCTTCGCATCGAGCTCGGCAGCCTCAAGCTCTGCCTTGCGCGCGGAAAGCGCCTCCGACACCGCTTCGCGCAGCACGTTGAGCGCCGCACCCGCCGCCTTGCGCGTCTCCGGGTCCATGCCGCCGAGGGCCTTGAGTTTCTGCGTGATCGCGCCGGACTTGCCGAGCGCGGCGACGCGCAGCGCCTCGACGGCGGCGGCATCGGGCGCGGCGGCGATTTTGGCGAGCCACTCGCTCTGCTCGGCGGAAAGGTCGGACATAGTTGAACCCCGGTTACCTAAGAAAAAGGCGCGGCCGCTGCCGTGGGCAGCGCCGCGCCTTGCCATTGCTTTGGTTCGCGTTTGTTACGCGGCCTTCGCGAGCGCGGACTCTGCCTGCTTGACGATGGCCTTAAACGCTTCGCCCTCGTGGACGGCGAGATCGGCGAGCACCTTGCGATCCAGCTCAACGCCGGCCAGCTTCAGGCCGTGCATGAACCGGCCGTAGGTGAGGCCTTCTTCGCGGACAGCGGCATTGATGCGCTGAATCCAGAGCGCGCGGAAATTCCGCTTCTTCACCTTCCGGTCGCGATACGCGTACTGGCCGGCCTTCTCGACCGCCTGACGCGCGATGCGGATGGTGTTCTTCCGGCGGCCGTAATAGCCCTTGGCTGCCTTCAGGATCTTCTTGTGCTTGGCGTGCGTGGTGACGCCGCGTTTGACACGTGCCATGGGTTATCCTCCTATTTCAGGCCGTAAGGCGCCCACTGCTTCAAGACCTTCTTGGTCTCGCAGTCGGCCAGCACGTCGGTGCCGCGGTTCTGGCGGATATACTTGGCATTGTGGCTGATGAGCCGGTGGCGCTTGCCGGCGACACCGTGCTTGAGCTTGCCGGTCGCGGTGATCTTCAACCGCTTCTTGACGCCGCTCTTCGTCTTGAGCTTGGGCATTTCCGTCTCCTTGAAACGCTATAAGACCGCCTCGGCAGCCCACACTGGCCGGGCGGTCACGTTTTTCGAAGCGCGCGCTATAGCGGGGCACGGGCCGAAGAGCAAGCCCGGCGGGCGCTGTACCGTCCGCCGTGCCTGCTCTAAAGACACGGCATGACCGTCACCCAGTCCCTGATCGCCTTCACCGCCGCCGCCGCGGTGCTCACCCTGACCCCCGGAGTCGACACGGCGATGGTGCTCAGGAGCGCAGCGACCGGCCCGCGCAGCGCGGCCTTCGCGTCGCTCGGCATCGGGCTCGGCTGCCTGATCTGGGGCGGGGCGGTCTCGCTCGGCCTCGGGGCATTGCTCGCCGCCTCGGAAGCGGCCTTCACCATCGTGAAATGGGCGGGGGCGGCCTACCTTCTCTATCTGGGCGTCGGCCTCCTCCTGAAACCGCGCAGCGCGCTCGCCGCAGACAGCGCCGCGATCGGCGGGACTGCGCGCGAGGCCTTCACGCGCGGTCTCGTCACGAACCTTCTCAATCCCAAGGTCGGCGCCTTCTACATCACCTTCCTGCCGCAATTCATCCCGACCGGCGTCGATGCCGCGGGCTTTTCGTTCATCCTCGCGAGCGTGCATGTTCTGCTCGGCTTCCTGTGGTTCGCCCTGCTGATCGCCGCGACCGTGCCGCTCGGCCGGTTTCTCGCACGCCCGCGCGTGGTGCGGACGATGGACCGGTTGACCAGCGGCGTGTTCATCGCGTTCGGTTTGAAGCTCGCGCTTTCCCGTCAGGGCTGACCGGCGTCTAGACAGCGATTCACGTTTGCTATGGAAACCCGAGCGCTTCCATAGCAAACGAGCAGGCTCTAGCCGAACAGACCGGGCTGCACCGCCGCCACCGCAGCGCCTTCGTGCGCGAGCAGCCAGCGCTTGCGCTCGATGCCGCCGCCGAAGCCGGTGAGCGAGCCGTCCGCCCCGATCACGCGGTGGCAGGGCACGATGATCGCCACGGGATTCGCGCCGTTCGCCGCGCCGACGGCGCGCACGGCGGCGGGGCGCCCGATGGCGGCCGCCTGCTCGGCATAGGTGCGCGTCTCGCCGGGCGGGATGCGCCTGAGCGCCGCCCACGCCTCCTTCTGGAACGTCGTGCCACCGGGATCGACCTCGATCGCCGCCGTCGCCGCGAAATCGCCCTCGAAGTAGGCGGCGAGCGCACGGGAGACGGGCACGGGCGGTGATTCCTGCATTTCGAGCACGGTGCCCGGCCCCTGATAACGCGCGAGCAGCATCTGGAACCGGCCATCCTTGTCCGCCCATTCGAGCGCGCGGACGCGCCCGTCCGCGCCCCAGACGCAGAGCATGTCTCCGGTCGGCGTATCGATTCGCGCGGCGGCGAGCGGTGTCTTGCGGGGCGGCGTGACAAGCATCGCGTTCAATCCGCAAGCAAACGCCGCGACACTTCAGGGAGCAGCGACGCATCGCCGAGCGCGATCACGCTGCCGTCGCTGTTTCCGTCAAGCGGGCGGCCCTGCCAGTCCGTCATCGACCCGCCCGCGCCGATGACGATGGGCGCGAGCGCCGCGAAGTCGTGCAGCTTGAGGTTCGCCTCGACGACGATGTCGATGTGGCCCGCGGCGACGAGACCGTAGTTGTAGCAGTCCCCGCCGTAGACGAGCTGGCCCGCCGCGGCGGCAAGCGCCTCGAAGCGCGCGCGCTCGGGCGCATGGAAATACTGCGGGCCGGTGGAGGTGATGAGCGCCATCGACAGCGACGGGCAGCGCCGCGTGGTGACGACCGCGCCGTTCAATGTCGTCGCCTCGCCCGCCGCGCCCACCCAGCGGTCCCGCCCGATCGGCTGGTCGATGATGCCGAGCACGGGGCGCCCCTCTTCGAGCAGCGCGACCAGCGTGCCGAAAATGGGCCGCCCGGCGATGAAGCTGCGCGTGCCGTCGATGGGATCGAGCACCCAGACGCGGGACGCACCGGGGTTCGAGACGCCGAACTCCTCGCCGACGATGCCCTCGCCGGGCCGCTCCGCCGCGATGAGCGCGCGCATCGCCGTTTCGGCGGCGCGGTCGGCGACGGTGACGGGCGAGGCGTCGCCCTTCGTCTCCACCTCGACGCGTGCGCGGAACCACGGCCGGATCGCCGCGCCGGCGGCATCGGCGAGGCGGTGCGCGAAGGCGAGATCGTCAGCGCGGCTCACGGGGATACCGCCAAATGGTTCGCACGTCGCGCTTTTCTTGCAGCGCCGGCGCGGCTAGCGTGCCCGCAAATCATCGTTTGGTTCAGGGAATCGTTCATGAAGCTCTACATGTCCTACACCTCGCCCTATGCGCGCAAGGTGCGCGTGTTCGTCCGCGAGCTCGATCTCGAGGACGCCGTCGACGAGGTGCCCGTGGACCCGCTCGCGGACCCCGACGAACTGATCTCCGTGAATCCGGTCTCCAAGATCCCCGCGCTCATCACCGACGACGGCACGGCGGTGCACGACAGCCGCGTCATCCTCGCCTATCTCGCGAGCCTCAAGGACGCAGGCGACCTCTATCCCGCGCCCGGCGACCCGAAGCGCTGGGCGGCGATGACGCTCGCCGCGCACATCGACGCCATCCTCGACGCCGCCGTCGCCTGGCGCATGGAAACGCTGCGCCAGCCGGGCGAGCGCTCCATCTACTGGCAGGGCCGCTGGCGCGGGAAGATCGAGCGCGCGCTCGACGCCCTTCCCGCCATGCTGGCCGCCGCGCACGCCTATCGCAGCTACGCCGAGATGCTCTCGGTGATCGCGCTCGAATACATCGACTACCGGCATCCGGTGCTCGACTGGAAGCGCACACGGCCGGAGCTGACGAAGCTCCACGACGAATGGGCCTCGCGCTCCTCGATGGTGGAAACACAGTTCCCGCCCGCCTGAGCCCCGGCCTCGTTCTGGTGCCGGTATAATTTACATTCCGAAAGTGCGCTTGCGAACGCCGGAACGGGATTCGTGCGGATTCCCGACGATTCGGCCCAACTGGCACAAACGTTGCTTCTGCCTGCCGTAACCGGGGCGCCGAAGCAAGAAAAGCGCCCGGACAGTTGGAGGATGACATGAACATTCGCATTCTGGGCAGCGCCGCAACGGTGATCGCGCTTCTCGCCAGCGTTCCGGCCGAGGCCGCATCCATTTCGCTTTCGGCAACCGTGCGCGACTTTTCCGCCACGCATCCGGATTTCGAGGACGGCATCAGCGGCCTCGTTCCCGGTCTCGTCAGCAGCACGCTCAACGCCGAGGGCAACCCCGACTTCATCGGCGCGCCCGGTGCAGGCGCCATTTCGAGCGCCGCGTCGTTCGACCAGTGGTACAAGGACGTGCCGGGCGTGAACACGTCCTACACGATCAACCTGACGCTGAACGAGACGGCGCCGGGTTCGGGCATCTACAGCTACGCCAACTCGGCGTTCTTCCCGATCGACGGCGTCGCCACGGACACCGAGGGCCGCCCGCACAACTATCACTTCACGCTCGAGCTGGAGACGACCTTCACTTACCAGGGCGGCGAGGTGTTCAACTTCACGGGCGACGACGACCTCTGGGTCTACATCGACGGCAAGCTCTGCATGGATCTCGGCGGCGTGCACGGCGCAGAATCTGGTTCGTGCGCCCTCGACGGCCGCGGCCTGACGGTCGGCGAGAACTACAGCTTCAAGCTGTTCTTCGCGGAGCGCCACACGACGGAATCCAACTTCCGCGTCGACACGACGATCCTGCTCGAGGACACGTCCGTTCCCGAGCCCGGAATGCTCGGCCTGCTCGGTCTCGGCCTTGCCGGCATCGGGGCCCTGCGCCGCCGCCGCTAACCTCGCAGCGGCAAACAGGCAAAAATACGGGCGGTCCTTCGGGGCCGCCCTTTTTCGTGCGCTTGGCCCGGAACCCCGCGACAAGCTCCTGTCAGGTGCCCCACCTAGAAACCGGGCCATGCTCCACGAGGTTCTTACCCGTGTCATCGGCGCGATCGGCGCAGCCGATTTCCACGGCATCACGGCACGGACGCTCTGCAGCGCGCTCGGGTTCGAGCTGTCGGCGATTGTCTTCCACCGCGAGGGGAGAGCGCAGCCGCTGTTCCACGATTTCGCGCGCGTCGGCTGCACGCGCGGAATCGAGGCCTATGCCGCCGTCACGCACGCAGTGAACCCGATGCTGCGCGCCGTGCCGGGAAGCGGCGCCGTCCGCGCCCGTGATTTCGCGGTGCGCGGCGCGGGCCGTCTGCCCGACGCCGACGCGCTGATCTGGACGGACGAGGAGGAACTCGGCTTCCGCACGCCCGGCTGGCCTGAACGGCAGGAGGAGATCGGGCTGTATTTCCCCGCGCTCGGAGGCATGGTGGAACTGAGCCTGTACCGCGAGCGCGGGCGGATCGCCGCGGCCGACGCGCATCTTTCCGCCCTCGGCGCCCTCGGCGGGCCGCTCGCAGCCGCTTTCGAGCGTCATGCCGCCCTGGGCGGCACAGGTCTTTCGGAGGCGGACGACCTCAGCGCGCGCGAACGGGACGTGCACGGCCTCCTCGTCCGGGGCTGTTCGTCCGAAGCGATCGCGCTCAGGCTCGGCATCAGCCGTCACACGGTGAAGGATCACCGCAAGCGCATCTTCCGCAAGCTCGGCGTCGGCTCGCTCGCCGAACTGCTGGCGCAGCACTGGGCGCCGTCCCGCCATCCCTCCCCGGAGGGATTGCTCCCGCCCCGCACGACGGAGCATTGAAGGCAACGCCCCGCAGCATCGAGGTTGTTCCCATGCGCTACGTCAGAATGCCGATCGAGGTCGAATCCCCCGAGGAGTACGGCTACGGCAACATCCGCTACAATCTCTCCGAAAGCTCGATCACCGACCAGACGCTGTCGAGCCTCGGCCTCTCCATCCCCGATCTCACGCTGCTCTACGGCGAGCACCGGGGCAGCGGGCGGCTGCGCGCGCTGATCGCGGGCGACGCCCCGACCTTGACGCCGGACGACGTGCTGGTGTGCAGCGGCGCGGCGACGGCTCTGTTCATCATCGCCACCGCCCTGCTCGGTCCCGCCGACCACCTCGTCGTCATCCGCCCCAACTATGCGACGAACCTCGAAACGCCGCGCGCCATCGGCTGCGCGATCAGCCTCATCGACCTGAAGTTCGAGGACGGCTTCCGCATCGACATCGCACGCATCGCGGCGGCGATCACGCCGCGCACGAAGATCATCAGCGTCACCTGCCCGCACAACCCCACCGGCACGATGCTGAGCGAGGCGGACCTCCGCGGGCTCGTGGACCTCGCGCGCGACAGCGGCTGCAAGCTGCTCGTCGACGAGACCTACCGCGACCTCTCCTACGGCGGTACGCTGCCGCTCGCCGCGTCTCTGGGTTCGCACGTGATCAGCGTTTCCTCGCTGTCGAAGGCCTACGGCGTGCCCGGCATCCGCATCGGCTGGCTGATCACCGCCGACCCGGCCTTGCAGGAGGTGTTCCTCGCCGCGAAGGAGCAGATCAGCATCTGCGGCAGCGTCATCGACGAATGGATCGCCGAACAGGCGCTCGCCCGCCGCGCCGAACTGCTGACGCCAACGCTGGAAGAGATGCGGCTACGCCTGCGGCTCGTCAGCGACTGGATGGCGCAGGAGCCGCTGCTCGACTGGGTGAAGCCCTCGGGCGGCGTGGTCTGCTTCCCGCACATGCGCGAGATGCCGCCGGGCGGCACGGACGCCTTCTACAAACGCCTGCTCGAAGCGCACGGCACCTATGTCGGGCCGGGCCACTGGTTCGAGATGCCCGACACGCACTTCCGCCTCGGCTACGGCTGGACGACGCGCTCTGAACTGGAAGCAGGGCTGGACGGAATATCGAAAGCGCTCCGGGGCGAGTAGCGCAGTGCGTCGAAAGAGGCCGATGGTGATCGTTCCCGCAGGGAGCAGCGGCATCTCAGGGAGGCGTTCAAACGCGATCTGCCCGGCATCGGCACCTATGATCCCGGTCACGGGCTGTACGATTGTACCTTGCGGCCAGCTCGCTTTTGGCCTTCCCCCATAAAACTGGTCCGCTTTGAAAGTGAGAGTTTCGGCTATTT
>JACFNY010000359.1 GCA_019454625.1 Sphingomonadaceae bacterium | reverse complement strand
CGCGCAGCGCCGCGTCGATGCTCGCGGGATCGTGGCCGTCGCACGAAACGACGTGCCAGCCCGAGGCCTCATAACGGGCCTTCACATCTTCCGACGTCGACATCGAGGTCGCGCCGTCGATGGTGATGCGGTTGTCGTCCCAGATCACGTTGAGGCGGCCGAGCTTCAGGTGCCCGGCAAGGCCGATCGCCTCGTGGTTGATGCCTTCCATCAGGCAGCCGTCACCCGCGATCACCCACGTGTGATGATCCTGCACGGCGTCGCCGAAGCGCGCGTTGAGGTGACGCTCCGCAATCGCCATGCCGACGGCGGTGGCGAGGCCCTGCCCGAGCGGCCCGGTCGTGGTTTCGACACCGGGCAGCTCGAAATTCTCCGGGTGCCCCGCGCACGGACTGCCGAGCTGGCGGAAGTTCCTGATCTGGTCGAGCGTCGGCTTCTCGTAGCCGGTCAGCCAGAGCAGCGCATAGATCAGCATCGAGCCGTGACCGGCGGAAAGCACGAAACGGTCACGGTCCGGCCATTCAGGCCATTCGGGATCGTACTTCAGATGCTGCGTGAAGAGAACCGTGGCGGCATCCGCCATGCCCATCGGCATCCCGGGGTGGCCGGAATTCGCGGCCTGAACGGCATCCATCGCCAGCGCGCGGACGGCGTTGGCGAGATCGGCGTGCGTAACAGTCATCTTCGGCTTGGTTCCCCAATATTTCGGCCGGGCGGCGAATCGGCGCGCACAATGGAGAGGGGCTTATGCCGCGTCAACGCCATGTCAAGGCATGGCGGCCATGCGCGCGCGAAACGGGCGGGAATCCATCGGAATCCGGAAGAATCGGCGAACCGTCCGGCGCTTGCCTTGACCGTCATTCGGATTCGTTCTTATGTTCCTCGCCCAAACTGCTGATTTCGGGACTTTTCGGCATGGATCAGATGACCGGTGAGAAGATGACCGGTTTCGCGTCGGCGCTGACTCGCCTCGAAGGCGCGCTGGACAGGCTCGAGCGCGCCGCGGCGGGTATCGGCGATGCGGACGGCGCGTCCGCCGAACTGGAAGCGCTGCGCCACAAGCACCGCCGCCTGCGGGACTCCGCCGAGCGCGCCGTCGCCGATCTCGACGTGCTGATCGCGTCGGCGCGGAGTTAGCCGCGTGGGGCAGATCAACGTCACCATCGGCGGCCGCTCCTACCCCCTCGCCTGCCGCGACGGCGAGGAAGACCGCCTGAACCGCCTCGCCGCGCATGTCGACGCCAAGGCCGCCGACCTGCAGGGCGCGCTCGGCCAGATGAGCGAGCCGCGCCTGCTGCTGATGTCGGCCATCCTCATCGCCGACGAGCTTTTCGACCTGAAGGAACGCGACCCCTCGCTCGGCGACACGATCGCAGCGAACGCGCTCGAAAAGGCGGCCGAGCGGGTGGAAGCCGTTGTCGCAGCCCTTGAGAAGCGCCGCGCCAGCGCCTAGATTGGCCCACGGCGGATACTGCCTGGTGCGCGCGATGCGAACATCCCTGAGGCGATATCGACATCCAAGGGTGCTGTCCCTGTGCGGATCCTGGTCCGACCACACGGTGCCCACCTGACGTTACTGGCGTCAGAGGATATTCCGGCAAACGGCCGAGGCGGTTCCGCCACCTGAGTTCTGACCTCGTTTTTCGGATTCCGGTTTGTCCACTGCCTCCCTTTCCGACAAGAACGCCCTGCGTCGCGACGCACGCGCGGCGCGGGCCGCGTTCGTGCGCAGCCTCTCCCCGGCGGATCGGCGGGCGCTGGAAGCGGCGCTCGCCGAGCGGGTGCGCCCGTTCCTCGCCGGCGCGCGCGCGGTCGGCAGCTATGTGCCGATGGGCCACGAGATTGACCCCGCCGCCTGCCTCCCGCGCCTGCCCGCGGACACGCAGGTGTTGCTGCCGTGGTTCGGGGGCCGCGACGACGCCATGCGCTTCCGCATCGCGGGCGGCCCGCTGGAGCCCGGCCCGTTCGGCACGATGCAGCCGCTCGCCGAGGCCGCAGAGGCGGTTCCCGACACGCTTCTCGTGCCGCTCGTCGCGGCCGACACGCACGGCAACCGCATCGGCCAGGGTAAGGGCCACTTCGACCGCGCGCTCGCCGCGCTCCGGGCCGTGCGCCCGACCGTCGCCATCGGCCTCGCGTGGGACGTGCAGATCCTCGATGCACTGCCCGCGGACAGCTGGGACCAGCGGCTCGACGCGGTGGTGACGCCGACACGGACGCTCGCGGCATGACCGATCCGAAGCCGAGCCTCAGGAAGCCCTTCGGCGTGCTGCTGCTGATCCTGCTGATCGCGCTCTATGCGCTCGCCGCCGTCGCGGTGGCGGAGCCGGTCACGCGCCTTCCCGCGCTCGTCCAGCTTCCCGTCTGGGTCGCGCTCGGCATCGCCTGGGTCTTCCCGGCCCGTCCCCTCGTTCGCTGGATAGAAACCGGACGCTTTCGCAAATGACCGACATCACCGCCCCGGACGACTGCACCACCATGACCGAGATCCGCGCCGCCATCGACGCGCTCGACCGCGA
>JACFNY010000358.1 GCA_019454625.1 Sphingomonadaceae bacterium | reverse complement strand
GATCACCGGCACCGGCACCGAATCGGCGATGGTGCGGGTCAGCGCCAGGTCGAAGCCGGCCTTGGTGCCGTCGCGGTCCATCGAGGTGAGCAGGATCTCGCCCGCGCCCTTGTCGACGACGGTGAGCGCGAACTCGAGCGCGTCGATGCCGGTCGCCTTGCGGCCGCCGTGCGTGAAGATCTCCCAGCGGCCGGGGCCGGACCGGCGCGCGTCGATGGCGACGACGACGCACTGCGCGCCGAAATGCTGCGAAAGCGCGGTGACGACATCGGGATCGCGCACCGCGGCGCTGTTGATCGCGACCTTGTCCGCGCCCGCCAGCAGCAGCGCGCGCGCGTCCTCCACCGAGCGGACGCCGCCGCCGACGGTCAAAGGCACGAAGCACTGGTCCGCCGTGCGCTGGACGATGTCGAGCAGCGTGCCGCGGTCCTCGTGCGTCGCAGTGATGTCGAGGAAGCAGATCTCGTCGGCGCCCGCCGCGTCATAGGCCTTGGCGGCCTCGACCGGGTCGCCCGCGTCGCGCAGGTCGACGAAGTTGACGCCCTTGACGACGCGGCCATTCGCCACGTCGAGGCAGGGAATGATGCGCACCGCGCTCATGCGGCGATGGCGAGCGCTCGGCCGAGGTCGAGACGGCCATCATAGATGGCGCGGCCGCAGATGACGCCCGCGATGCCGTCCGCCGCGATCGCCTTCAGCGCATGGATGTCCGCCTCTCCGGCCACGCCGCCGCTGGCGATGACGGGAAGCGTCTGCGCCTTCGCGAGCGCGTGCGTCGCCTCGAGGTTGACGCCTTTCAAAAGCCCGTCGCGGCCGACATCGGTGAACAGCACGGCGGCAACGCCCGCGTCCTCGAAACGGCGCGCGAGGTCGGCGACCGGCATGTCCGACGCCTCCGCCCAGCCTTCGGTGGCGACCATGCCGCCCTTCGCATCGACGGCGATGACGATCCTGTCCGGGTGCGCCCTCGCCGCGGCCTTCACGAAATCGGGGTCCTTGAGCGCGGCGGTGCCGATGACGGCGCGCGTCACGCCGCGCGCGAACCAGGCGTCGACGGCAGCCATGTCGCGGATGCCGCCGCCGAGCTGCACCTTGCCGGGGAAGGCGACGACGATTCGCGCGACCACCTCGCCGTTGACGCTGCGGCCCGCGAAGGCGCCGTCGAGATCGACGACGTGCAGCCAGTCGGCGCCGCCCCGCGCGAACGCAGCCGCCTGCGCGGCGGGATCATCGGAGTAGACGGTGGCGCGCGCCATGTCGCCCTCGGCGAGGCGCACCACCTGACCGGACTTGAGGTCGATGGCGGGGAAGATCGTGAAGGACATTGCGGGGCTGCATTAGCCCCGGCCGGTTTACGGCGTCCAGCCCAGAAACGCGGCGAGGAACGAGAGACCGTAATGCTGGCTCTTTTCCGGGTGGAACTGGGCGCCGAGAATATTGTCCCGCCCGATGATCGCGGTGATCGGCCCGCCGTAGTCACAGGTGGCGAGCAGGTGCGAATGATCGGTGCACTCGAAATGGAAGCTGTGCACGAAATAGGCCTCGCCGCCGTCCTCGACGTGGCGCAGCGCCTCGTGGTTGATGCCCGCGAGCTTCATCGACACGGGCGACCAGCCCATGTGCGGAATCTTGAGGTTGGGATCGTGCGGATCGAGCTTCACGACCTTGCCCGGAATCCAGCCAAGCCCCTGATGGATACCCTTTTCCTCGCCGCGCTTGGCGAGGAGCTGCATACCGACGCAGATGCCGAGGAACGGGCGCTGCTTGACGAGCACGACCTCGCTCAGCACGTCCTCCATGCCGTCGATGGCGCGCAGCGACGTCGCGCACTGGCCGAAGGCGCCGACGCCCGGGAGCACGATGCGGTCCGCCTGCGAGGCCGTGGAAGGGCTGTCCGTCACCACGATCTGCACGGCGACGCCGATCTCGTTCGAAGCCGCTTCCAGCGCCTTCGCCACCGAGCGCAGGTTGCCCGCGCCGTAGTCGATGACTGCAATCCGTTCCGCCATACCGTGCCGTGCCTGATCTACCTTTGTTGTCGCATCGTTTTTTCGCGGAAAACCGGTTTCCACTTTTCCGCACGATGCTTGAGAGCTTCCGGTCAGCCGCCGAGAACGCCCTTGGTGCTCGGCACGCTGTCCGCCTTGCGCCGGTCGATCTCCGTCGCCGTCCGCAAGGCTCTCGCCAGACCCTTAAAGCAGGATTCGATAATATGATGTGAATTTTCGCCCGAAAGCTGCTCGACATGCAGCGTCATGCCGACGCTGCCCGCGAAGCTGTGGAACCAGTGCGGGAACAGCTCCGTGTCCATCTCGCCCAGCCTCGGCTGCGGGATCGACACCTTCCAGACGAGGAACGGGCGGCCCGAGATGTCGAGCGCGACGCGGGTCAGCGCCTCGTCCATCGGCGAGAGCGCGTCGCCGTAGCGGCGGATGCCGCGCTTTTCGCCGAGCGCCTTGTGGATCGCCTCGCCGAGCGCGATGCCGCAGTCCTCGACCGTGTGATGGTCGTCGATGTGCAGGTC
>JACFNY010000357.1 GCA_019454625.1 Sphingomonadaceae bacterium | reverse complement strand
ACGGCCGGCTCGCCTCGTGGTTCCTGCCCGCGCCCTACGGCGTGTTCCGGCTGGCCGACTGCCATGCCGTCATCAGCCTCGGCGGCAACGTCGACGGCTTCGCCGAGGCCGTCGGCGACCCGGAGCTGGCCGGGCTTTGCGCCGACAGGATGGCCAACCGCGACGCCATCATGGAGCGGCTGGGCGTCATCCTCGCCGACTGGAGCTACGACCGCCTCGACCGCGCGCTTGCGCCGCTCCAGATGTGGTACGCCCGCGTCCAGACCTATGACGACCTGCCCTCGGACCCGCAGGTCGCCCACAACGGCTCCATCGGCGCGATCCCGATCTCGACCGGCAAGGCGTTGACCGTGCTCAACCATCCGGTCAGCTACGACGGCGCGCTTCCCGCCCTGCGGCACTTCGCCGAGACGCCCGGCGCCGACACCCGCATGATCCTCGAGGGGGTCGGCTTCTCGCCGGCCGAGATCGACCGGCTCGCCGCGGAGAAGATCATCCGCTGCACCTCGGGCAAGGTCGCAAGCTAGCGGGAGAAACGCCGTGAACGAGATCGCGCATCCCGGCCGGTTCACGCCCATCGAGGCGATGCTCGAGGACCGCTACCTCAAGACCGAGGGCGCGATCCTGCTCTCCGGAACCCAGGCGCTGGTGCGGGCGCTGCTGATGCAGCGCGAGCGCGACCGCCGGGCCGGGCTGAACACGGCGGGCTTCGTCTCGGGCTATCGCGGCTCGCCGCTCGGCGGCCTCGACAGCGAGCTGTGGCGCAACCGCGATCTCCTGACCGCGGCCTCGGTGCGCTTCCAGCCGGGCGTCAACGAGGATCTGGCCGCCACCTCCGTCTGGGGCACGCAGCAGATCGCCAACTATCCCGGGGCGAAGGTCGACGGCGTCTTCGGCATCTGGTACGGCAAGGGCCCCGGCGTCGACAGGTCCGGCGACGTCTTCAAGCACGCCAACTATGCCGGGACCACGGCCCATGGCGGCGTGCTCGTGGTGTTCGGCGACGATCATCCCGGCAAGTCCTCCACCGTCGCCCACCAGAGCGAGCAGGCGCTGGCCGCGAACCTCATTCCCGTGCTCTACCCCGCGAACGTGCAGGAGATCCTCGACTACAGCCTGCACGGCTGGGAGCTCTCCCGCTACAGCGGGCTGTGGGTCGGGCTGAAGACCGTCAACGAGACCGTCGAGACGACGACGACCGTCACCGCCCGCGAGCTCGACCTCGCGATCGTCCGGCCGAACCCGAGCCTGGACGACGCGGCGATCCGCCCCCGGCCGGACTACGCGCCGCAGCGCGACGAAACCGTGGTGATCCGCGACAGGCTGCCGCGCGTGCACGACTACGCCCGGCTCAACGGGCTCGACCGGCGCGTCCTCGGCCGGCGCGGCGCCCGGCTCGGCGTCGTCACGGCCGGCAAGGCGTGGGGCGACCTGTGCGAGGCGCTGGCCCTGCTCGGCATCGACGCCGCCCGCGCCGCCGCGCTCGGGATCGCGGTGCGCAAGGTCGGGCTCGTCTGGCCGATGGAGCCCGAGGGGCTGAAGGAGTTCGCGCTCGGCTGCGAGGAGCTGTTCTTCGTCGAGGAGAAGCGCCCGTTTCTCGAGGAGCAGAGCGCGCGCATCCTGTTTCACGAGGCCGAGCGCCCCCGCATCACCGGAAAGCGCGATCCCGGGGGGGCCGAGCTTCTTCCGCCCGACGTGCAGCTCAACGGCCGCGCCGTCGCGCGCGCGCTGATGCGCCGGCTGCGCGCGCGCGGCCTTGCCGACGAGGCGCTGGAGCAGCGGGCGCGCGCGCTCGACGGCGCCGCGCCGGTCGTGCCGGCGGAAGGCCAGCCGCGCCGGCTGCCCTATTTCTGCTCGGGCTGCCCGCACAACACCTCGACCCGCCTGCCCGAAGGGGCGACGGGCCTCGCCGGCATCGGCTGCCCTTCCATGGCGATGTGGATGAACCGCGGCACCCAGAAGCCGGTGCAGATGGGCGGCGAGGGCGCGAACTGGATCGGGGCCGCCCCCTTCACCGAGACGGGCCACGTCTTCCAGAACATGGGCGACGGCACCTTCTCGCATTCGGGCCTGCTGGCGATCCGGGCGGCGGTGCTGTCGGGCGTCAACATCACCTACAAGATCCTCGCCAACGACGCCGTGGCGATGACCGGCGGCCAGCCCATCGAGGGCGCGCTCGACACCGACAGCATCGTCCGGCAGGTGCTGGCCGAGAATGTCGAGCGCGTCGTCGTCGTCACCGACGATCCCGCGCGCACCGAGGTCCCGGTGCACGACGTGCCGGTGATGCCACGCGCGGAGCTGCCTGCCGTCCAGGCCGAGCTGGCCAGGGTGCCGGGCACCACGGTCATCGTCTACGAGCAGGTCTGCGCGGCCGAGAAGCGCCGCCGCCGCAAGCGGGGCAAGATGTCCGAGCCGACGCAGCGCCCGGTCATCAACCCGGCCGTCTGCGAAGGCTGCGGCGATTGCTCGGTGCAGTCGAACTGCCTCTCGGTCCTGCCGCTGGAGACGCCGCTCGGGCTGAAGCGCCGGATCGACCAGTCG
>JACFNY010000356.1:435-2546 GCA_019454625.1 Sphingomonadaceae bacterium | reverse complement strand
GAGAACACCGCCGAGATCTGGACGAAGCGCAGGCCGACCGCATCGGCGAGCAGGCGGGCGATGGTGGTCTTGCCGGTGCCAGGCGGCCCCCAGAAGATGATGCTGGAGAGCTTGCCCGCCGCCACCATCCGCCCGATCGCGCCCTCGGGGCCGGTGAGATGCTCCTGCCCGACGACCTCATCCAGCGCGCGCGGGCGTAGCCGCTCGGCGAGCGGGGCGTCGGCAGCGGGCCGCGCGTCGGGTCGCGGGGAATCCTTGGCGAAGAGATCGGACATGAAGCGCCGACTTTAGTCGTCTCGGGCAGCGCGCAAAAGCGGCTTGCTTTCGATGTATTAAGATATATCTTAGAGTCTATCTAATGAGTCGAAAGGTATCCAAGATATGAGAGAACACGGACAACACAGGCATGGCCACCATCACCGGTGGCGCGGCCGCCGGGGCTGGGGCGGGTTTGCGGAGGCCCTCGCGGGCCTCGGCGCGGCGATGGAAGGCGACGACTGGCGTGGCGAGCGCGGGCGCGGCCACCGCCGCCGCCGACTCGGCGCGGGCGAGCTGCAACTGCTGCTGCTGTCGCTGATCGAGGAGCAGCCGCTGCACGGCTACGCGATGATCGAGGCGATCGAGGTCCGGACGGGCGGTGCCTACGCGCCGAGCCCCGGCGTCGTTTATCCGACGCTGACGCTGCTCGCCGACATGGAGCTGGCCGAGGAACGGCCGGACGCCAGTCGAAAACTTTATGCGATCACGCCGAAGGGCAAGGCGCACCTGGGCGAGCGCCGCGAGGAGCTGAACGTCCTGCTCGAACGGCTCGATGCGGCGGGCGAGGCCAACACCCGCGCCGACGCCGCCCCGGTGTGGCGGGCGATGATGAACCTCGGCGCCGTGCTCAAGGCGCGCATGTGGGACCGGAGCGCCGACCGCGAGGCGATGCTGGAAGCCGCCCGCATCATCGACGAGGCCGCGCACAAGATCGAAAGGCTCTGACGCATGGCGACGCCGCCGTCCTCGAACGGATGAAGGACGTGGTGGCGAGCCGCGCCCGCTTCGCCTTCCGCGAGGCACCGCTCGCGTTCCGCTGGCTGGGCGCTTGACGCCTACACGGCGTCCTTCGTGCGGACGGTCCTGTCGAGGTCGCCCTCCCAGTGCGCGACCGTGGTGGTGACGGCGAGGTTGGCGCAGGCGCTCGGCACCGTGCGCATCATGTCGAGCAGGCGGTCGAACGGCAGGATGAAGCCGACGATGAGCGCCGCCTGCTCGGTGGTGACGCCGACCGCGTTCAGCACGGCGGCGAGCATGAACAGCGAGGCGGACGGGATCGGCGCGGTGCCGAACGCGGCGAGCGCGGCGGTGAGGAAGATGATGACGAGCATCCCCGCGTCGGGCGTGATGCCGAGCGCCTGGAGGCTGAACACGCTGAGCAGGCCGACGTACATGGCTGTGCCGTCCTTGCCGATGCTCGCGCCGATCGGCAGTACGGTCGAGGCGATGGCGGGCCGGATGCCGAGATTGTCGCGCGCGACGCGCAGCGCCACCGGCAGCGTCGCCGACGACGACGAGGTCGAGAAGGCGACGGCGAGCGCGTCGACGATGCCGCGGAAGAAGAACCTGAGCGGCATTCCGGCGATGCCGCGCACGAGCGCGCTGTGCACGAACGCGATCTGGATGAGCGAGCCGAGCACGACGCAGAGCGCGAGCAGGCCGATGTTGGTGAAGACAGCGAGGCCGTTCGCGGCGATGGCGCCTGCGGTGAGCGCGAAGACGCCGAAGGGCGTCGCCTCCATGACGACGCGGATCATCTGGAACAGCACGTTCGATACGGATTGCAGCAGCCCCGCGAGCGGCTTCCCGGCGTCGCCCGCGAGGATCGTGCCGATGCCGAGCAGCAGCGAGAAGAAGATGATCGCGAGCATGTCACCCGCCGCCAGCGCCTCGAACAGGTTGGCGGGGACGATGCCGACGAGCTGGTCGTAGGTGGACTTCGGCTCGCCGAGCGGGCGCGGCTCGGCGCCGCCGAGATTGGCGCCGATCCCCGGCTCCACGACGAGCGCGACGACGATGCCGACCGAAACCGCGATGGCGGTCGTGACCGCGAACAGGCCGATGGTGCGCCC
>JACFNY010000356.1:0-425 GCA_019454625.1 Sphingomonadaceae bacterium | reverse complement strand
CGAGCCGCTTCGGATCGCCGAGCGACGAGACGCCCGCCGCGATGGTGACGAACACGATCGGCACGACGAGCATCCGGATCAGGCGGATGAAAAGGTCGCCGAGGATCGCGACCGAATCCGTCGCGGCGGGCCAGAGCAGGCCGAAGGCGAGGCCGAGCGCGAGACCGCCGAGCACCCGCGTCCAGAGCGCGATGCGGAACCACGCGCGGATCGGCGTCACGGGCAGGTCCCGGCTTTCGGCGTGCGCGGCAGGGCGCGGCCCGCCGCGATGCCGGTGGGCGCGCCGTCCTCGACCGCGACCTTGCCGTTGACGACGACGGCGCGGATGCCTTTCGCGAACAGCGTCGGCTGCGTGTAATCGGCGCGCGGCGCGAACGTGGCGGGATCGAAGGCGATCACGTCCGCGAACGCGCCGGGCTTCAGGC
>JACFNY010000355.1 GCA_019454625.1 Sphingomonadaceae bacterium | reverse complement strand
CGAGGAGTTGTTCTCCGCCGCGAGCAGCGAGTTCAAGCACCTCGAGTACTTCTACTTCCACAACTTCGTCTACGAAGGCGTGTGGAAGGACAACCGCCGCCGCTTCACCGAGCGCACGCCGACGCTCGACGTGCTCCACAAGTTCCCGGCGGACTACAAGCTGATCTTCGTCGGCGACGCCTCGATGAGCCCCTACGAGATCAACTATCCGGGCGGCTCGGTCGAGCACTGGAACGAGGAGGCTGGCGAGGTCTGGCTGCGGCGCATGACGGACATCTACCACAGCGCCGTGTGGCTGAACCCGATCCCGGAGAAGAACTGGCAGTACGGCCAATCCATCCAGATGGTGAAGACGCTGATGGAGGGCCGCATGTTCCCGCTGACGCTGGAGGGGCTCGACGACGCGATGCGCGAGCTCACGCGAACGCATTGATCGTCCGTTACGGGAGCGAGGCCGACATAGCGGCGCTGACGGTCGTCGAGCTGTCCGCCGGCACGGTGTTCGAAGGCACGCACATGGCCTGGGCGGTCGGCCAGACATCCGCGCCGGAGCACTTCCGCGCGGCGCTCGCGCAGAAAGCGCTGTGGGTGGCCGACGACGGCGGGATGCCCGTGGGCTTCCTTCGCGCCGAGCGGCTGGCGGGCAGCTTCTATATCGACGAGATGTCCGTCGCCGTCTCGCACCAGCGGCGGGGCATCGGGCGGCGGCTGATGGAGGTGGCGCTCGCCGAGGCGGTGCAGCGGGGTTTCAGCGCCGCCAGCCTCATCACCGACCGCACGATCCCGTGGAACGCGCCGCTCTACGCGCAGTTCGGCTTTCAGGTGCTGTCGGCCGAGGAAACTCCGCCCGCGCTCGCAAGGCGACTGGCCGTGCAGACGAACCCCGCCCGGCGCTGCGTGATGTGGTGCGCGCTCGGCGGCTAGAGCATCGTGCGGAAAAGTGGGACCCGGTTTTCCGCGAAGAACGATGCGATCACAAAGGGCTGGAGCAGGCTGCGTGATTCCGGCAGCGCAGCCTGCTCTAGTTCCCCTTCGCTTCCGCCGCCGCCAGCAGCTTCGCCTTGCCCGCCACATAGGCACGGATCGCCTCGGCGTCGTCCGCCGACATCCATTTCGCGAAACTCACCATGCCGCGATCCTTGAGCGCCCCGCCGATGACGACCGCGTTCCAGCTGTCCTTGTCCGCAAGCACGCCTGACCGTCGGAGGTCGGGAAGCACGCCCGAGGAAATGCCTGCCGGGCCGTGGCAGACGCCGCAGGTGCTCTCGTAGAGCGCTGCGCCCTGCGTCACGGTCTCGGCGCTCCATGCCGCCTCGACGACCGTCGCAGGCGGATTCTCGATGCGCTCGATGCTGTAGGGCGTGCGCCCGCCGAGCTTGAAGACGAGCAGGCGTCCGTTCGGCATCGGGCGCGGATTGTCGACGAACGACGAGGACAGCGGATAGGCGCCGCCATAGCCCGCCATCACCGCCACGTACTGCTCGCCGTCGACCGCATAGCTGACCGGCGCGGCGATGACGCCGGTGCCCGCGTCGAAGCTCCACAGTTCCTTGCCGCTGTCCGCCGCGAACGCCGCGAACATGCCGTGCGCGTTGCCCTGGAACACGAGGTTCCCGGCGGTCGCGAGCACGCCGCCGTTCCACGGCCCGTCGTACTGGACGCGCCAGACCTCCTTCTGCTGCACGGGGTCCCACGCCACGAGCTGGCCTTTCAGCATGGCGCGGAGCGCGCGGAACTGCGCCGGGTCGTCCGGCACGGCGTTGGCGAGGAAGTCGATTGCGACGTTCCAGCCGCCGTCCCGCCCCTTGAAGCCCGCGTCGGCGAGATAGGCGAAGGGTACCTCCTGCGCGGGCAGGTAGACGAGGCTGGTCTTGGGGCTGAACGCCATCGGATGCCAGTTGTGCGCGCCGAGCGCGGAGGGCAGCGCGACGAACGTCCCCTTGGTGAAGCGGGCGTTCTCGGCCTCGATCGGGCGGCCCGTCGCCATGTCGATGCCGGTCGTCCACGTCTGCGGCACGAAGCCCTTCGCCGAGACGAGCGCCCCGTCCTTGCGGTCGATCACGTAGAAATAGCCGTTCTTCGGCGCCTGCATCATCACCTTGCGCGACGCGCCGTCCAACGAAAGGTCGGCAAGGATGATCGGCTGCGTCTGCGTGAAGTCCCACGTCTCGCCGGGCGTCCCCTGGTAGTGCCACTTGTAGGCGCCGGTGTCGGCATCGAGCGCGACGACCGACGAGACGAACAGGTTGTCGCCCTTCCCTTCCGAACGGACCTTGTGGTTCCACGGGCTGCCGTTGCCGACGCCGATCAGGATCTGGTTGAAGTCCCTGTCGTAGACGATGGCGTCCCACACGGTGCCGCCGCCGCCGAATTTCGACCAGTCGCCGTTCCACGTGGCGCGCATCGTTTCGATCATCGGGTCGGAGGCCGCGCCGTCGGCGGGCGCGCCGGGGCCGGGCGGCACGGTATAGAAGCGCCACGCCGGCTTGCCGGTCTTCGCGTCATAAGCCGAGACGTAGCCGCGCACGCCGTATTCGGCGCCGCCGTT
>JACFNY010000354.1 GCA_019454625.1 Sphingomonadaceae bacterium | reverse complement strand
GCTTGCCCGCAAGCGGCGGCGTCGTGAGGCCGTAGCGCGCGCTCGCGCCCTGCGCCTCGCCGAGCGGCGCGGCGAGCATGGCGCGGATCGACGCGAGGATGGCTTCCGGCTCGGGCAGGCGGCCGGGGCCGTATTCGCCGCACGCCATGTCGCCTTCGTCCGGCTCCATGATGGTGACGCCATCGGCGCGAAGCTGCGCGATGCTCCGCTGCGTCGCCGGGTGCAGCCACATGCGGACGTTCATCGCGGGCGCGGCGAGCACCGGCTTGTCGGTGGCGAGCAGCAGCGTCGTGGCGAGGTCGTCGGCGATGCCGCCCGCCATCTTCGCGAGGATGTTGGCGGTGGCGGGCGCGACGACGACGAGGTCGGCCTGCCGCGAAAGCTGGATATGGCCGATCTCGCGCTCGTCCTTCAGGTCGAAGAGATCAGTATAGACATTGTCCTCGGTGAGCGTGCCGAGGCTGAGCGGCGTCACGAACGCTCTCGCGGCCTCGGTGAGCACCGCGCGCACGGCGATGCCGTCCTTCCTCAGCAGCCGGACGAGCTCCAGCGCCTTGTAGGCGGCGATGCCGCCCGAGATGATGAGAAGGATGCGCTTGCCCACGGACACGAGACTTAAAGCGTCATCGCCAGCCAGCCAAGGCCCACGCCGATTCCGGCGCCGAGCAGCAGCCATGCCGTGCGCGAAGGCCCCCGCGGCGCGGGCAGGGGAGCGAGCGGCGGCAGCGGCGGCGCGGCGCCGGGATTGGGCACCATCGCTTCCAGCCGCTTGAGGACATCGGGAAGACCGGCGAGGGCGCGGACGCTCTCGACGATCCGGTCGGCGACGACCGCCTCCGGGCCAAGCTCGTCGCGCATCCAGTCCTGCACGAAGGGGCCGGAAATCTCCCACATGTTGACGTCGGGATCGAGCGCGAGCGCGACGCCCTCCACCATCACCATCGTCTTCTGGAGCAGCAGCAGATGCGGCTGCGTCACCATGTCGAACTGGCGGGTGATCGAGAACAGCCCGTCGAGCATGTTGCCGATCGAGATGTCCTTCACGGGGAGGCCGCGGATCGGCTCGCCCACCGAGCGCAGCGCGGTTTCGAACTCGGCCATGTCGTGGTGGGGCGGCACGTACTGCGCCTCGAAATGAATCTCGGCAACGCGCGCGTAGTTGCCGGTGAGCAGCCCGTGCAGGATCTCGGCGAGCCACAGCCGCGCCTGCCGGTTGATGCGGCCCATGATGCCGAAATCGACGACCGCCAGCCGCCCGTCCGGCAGCGCGAACAAATTGCCCTGATGGAGGTCGGCATGGAAGAAGCCGTGCGCGATCGCCTGCCTGAGGAAGCTGCGGACGAGCGATTGCGACAGCAGCTTGCGGTCGATGCCCGCGGCATCGACGGCGGCGAGGTCGGTGAGCTTCACCCCGTCGATCCACGCGATGGTGAGCACGCGGCGGCTGGTGCGCGCCCAGTCCACCTCGGGCACCACGAAGCCGGTCTCGGGCGTCAGCGCGGCCGCGAGTTCGGACGCGGAGGCCGCCTCCATGCGGAGGTTGAGCTCGCGCTCCACCCAGCGGCGGAAATAGGCGATGGTGGCGCGCGGGCGCAGCCGAGCAAGCTCGCCGCCGATCGTTTCTGCGCGGACGGCGGCCCATTCGTAGGTCTCGATGGCGCGCGCGAAATCCGCCTCGATGCCCGGCTTCAGCACCTTGACGGCGACCGCGCGGCCATCGGTGGTGACGGCGCGGTGCACCTGCGCCACCGAGGCCGAGCCGACCGGCGTTTCCTCGAAGCTGGAATAGAGCGAATCGAGCGGCACGCCGAAGGCTTCCTCGATCGAGGCCTTCACGGCGGCGAACGGCGCGGGCGGCAAATTGTCCTGAAGCCGGGTGAGGTCCTTCGCGGCCTCCGGCCCGACGAGATCGGGGCGGGTGGCGAGCGCCTGCCCCAGCTTGATCGCGGCGGGGCCGAGCGCCTGGAAGGCGTCGGCATAGTTGGGCGTCTCGGGCGCGCCGGTGCCGAAACGGGCGAGGCGCGCGATGCGGCGCAGCAGCGGCGGCGATTGCGGTGCGGTCTCGATCTCGCGCAGCGCGCCGTGCCGCGCGAGCGTCCGGCCCCAGCGCAGCATCCGGAAGGCATGGACGAGAGAGGCGGTCAAATCTTCCAGCCGCTGTGCATGGCGACGACGCCGCCGAGAATGGGCCGCGCGGAGACGCGCGCGAAACCCGCGTTTTCGATCATGGCCTTGAACGCCCCCATGTCGGGGAAGCGGCGGATCGATTCGACGAGGTACTGGTAGGCCTCCTCGTCGCGCGCCACCGCCTTGCCGATCTTCGGCACCACGTTCATCGAATAGCTGTCGTAGACGTCGGCGAACACCGGCCACTCGCAGCGCGAGAACTCGAGGCAGAAGAAGCGCCCGCCGAACGCCAGCACGCGGTACGCCTCGCGGAGCGCCGCCGGGATGTCGGTGACGTTCCTTATGCCGAACGCGATCGTGTAGGCGTCGAAGCGCGCGCTTTCGAAGCTCAGCGTCTCGGCGTTCTGCTCGGACCATTCAAGGTTCGGGATACCGCGCTTT
>JACFNY010000353.1 GCA_019454625.1 Sphingomonadaceae bacterium | reverse complement strand
CGCCGACGACGCCGTCCGCGTTCGGGATGCCGGCGATGACGCCGTAGGCGGCAAGGCGGGCCTCCTCCGCGCCGCTCAGCACGCGCACGTCGAGCGCGCAGCGCCTCCGCGTCATGTCGAGGAAGATGTCGCGGTTCCGCGCGTCGCGCACCGCCGCCGTCGCGAAGGCATAGAGCCGGACGACATTCATGTCGTCGCACAGCAGGCGGAAGCGGGTGAGCGCCGCGCGCGCGGTCTCAAGCCCCTCGGGCGTGATGGCGCCGGTGTCGGCAACGCCGCGCCCCAGCCCGGCCATCACCTTCTCGTTGAACAGCACCAGCGGCGTGCGCCGGTCGCCGCGAAAGGCGACAAGGCGAATCGAGTTCGAGCCGATGTCGATGACGGCGCTGACCGGAATATCCCCGGCTCTGCGGCGCTCATTCTTCGTGCTCAGCGCCATTCGCTTGCCCCTGTCGTCGCGCCCTGTCGCCGCAATGCGCCCGGCAATAACGGCTGGCTTGCCCCGAGTCTATTCGGCGGGTCTATTCGGCGGCGGCCGCGGAAAGGCCCGCGTCGGGGTCCGAAAGGTAGAGACGGGGCACGGGAGCGGCGGCCTTGATGGCGGCGCCACGACCCGAAAGCGACGGATTCGTCATGAAATAGCGGTGCAGGTTGAACGGCTCGCCCGCCGAGGCGATGCGCTCGTATGTCCCGTCCGGATGCAGTTCCCACGACTGCTCGGTGTCCTTGAGGTTGGCGAGCATCACCTGATCGAGAATCTGCGCGTGCACGGTGGCGTTCTCGATGGGAACGAGCAGCTCGACGCGGCGGTCGAAGTTGCGCGGCATCCAGTCCGCCGACGAGGTGAACAGCAATGCCTTGCGCGAGGGCAGCGCGCTGCCGTTCGCGAAGGCGACGATGCGGCTGTGCTCGAGGAAGCGCCCGACGATGGAGCGCACCCGGATGTTCTCCGAAAGCCCGCGCACGCCAGGACGCAGGCAGCAGATGCCGCGGATCACCAGCTCGATGGGTACGCCCGCGGCGCTCGCCTCGTAGAGCTTGTCGATGATCGCCGGGTCGACGAGCGAGTTCATCTTCGCCCAGATGCCGCTCGGCCGGCCGCCTTGCGCGTTCGCGATCTCCGCGTCGATGAGCGCGGTCAGCTTCTGGCGCATCCCGCTCGGCGAGATGGTCATGGCCTCGAGCCCGCGCGGCTCCACGTAGCTCGTCACGTAGTTGAAGATCTGCGCGGCGTCGCGGCCGAGCTTCGGATCGGCGGTGAAGAAGCTGAGGTCGGTGTAGATGCGCGCCGTGACCGGGTGATAGTTGCCGGTGCCGAGGTGGCAGTAGGTGCGCAGCGAGCCGTTCTCGCGGCGCACGACGAGCGAGATCTTGGCGTGCGTCTTCCAGTCGATGAAGCCGTAGACGACCTGCACGCCCGCGCGCTCCAGCGCCGCCGCCCACACGAGGTTCTGCTCCTCGTCGAAGCGGGCCTTGAGCTCGACGACCGCCGTGACGGACTTGCCCGCCTCCGCCGCATCGACGAGCGCGCGCACCACGGCGGACTGCTTGCCCGCGCGGTAGAGCGTCTGCTTGATCGCGACCACGTCCGGGTCCGCCGCTGCCTGCCTGAGGAAGGCGAGCACGACGTCGAAGCTCTCGTAGGGGTGGTGGACGACGATGTCCTTGGCGCGGATCGCCGCGAAGCAATCGCCGCCATACTCGCGGATGCGCTCCGGGAAGCGCGGCGTGTAGGGCTCGAACTTGAGGTCCGGGCGATCCTCCTCGACGAGCTGGGCGAGGTCGGCGATGCCGATGATGCCGGAGACGGGGGTGACGTCGCGGTCGTCGATGTGGAGCGCCTGCTGGACCATCTGGTGGAGGCGCGGCGGCGTGCCGTCCTCGATCTTCAGGCGGATGACACGGCCGCGGCGGCGGCGCTTGATCGCGGTCTGGAAGAAGCGCACGAGGTCCTCGGCCTCCTCCTCCACCTCGATGTCGCTGTCGCGGATGACGCGGAACACGCCGTCGCCGATGATCCTGAAGTTGGGAAACAGGTCGTCCGCGAAGATGCGCACGACGTCCTCAAGCGCGATGTAGCGCGCCTGCGGCCCCGGCAGCCGCACGAAGCGGGCGAGCGGCGCGGGCATCATCACCAGCGCGAGCAGCTCCTCGCCGTCCGATTCGCGCTTCAGCTCCATCGTCAGCGCGAGGCCGCGGTTGGGGATGAACGGGAACGGGTGCGCCGGGTCGATCGCCTGCGGCGTCAGCACCGGGAATATCTGCTCGCGGAAATAGGTCTCCAGCCAGCTTTCGTCCTCGGGGGAAAGCTCGGGGCCTTTCAGGACCTGGAAGCCCGCGCCGGCAAGCTCTTCGGAGAGCGCGCGCCAGACGTTCTGCTGCTGCCGCATCAGCGCGTCGGCGCGCGCCGTGACGGCGGCGAGCTGCTGCGCGGGGGTGGCGCCGTCGGGGCTGAGAAGCTCGACGCCCTCCTCCACCTGCCCGTGCAGGCCCGCCACGCGGACCATGTAGAACTCGTCGAGATTGGCGCCGGAGATCGACAGGAAGCGCAGGCGTTCGAGCAGCGGATGGCGGGG
>JACFNY010000352.1 GCA_019454625.1 Sphingomonadaceae bacterium | reverse complement strand
GCCGTCCTCCGTGCGGTTGAGACGGGCAGGGGCGGCAAGCGCGAACGCCTGCCGCGCGATCGTGCCCTGGCTGGTTACGATGATGCTTTCGGGGTCGAAGCTCGCGGCGAGGTCGAAGGTGAAGGGCGTGCCGCGTTCGCCGGTCGCGATCAGCGCGGCGGTGCCTTCGCCGCGCTGCATTTCGAGCGTGCCCTTCAGGGTCTTCAGCAGCAGCGCCGACTGCTTCAGCCCCTCGATGTCGAAGCGGCCGGAGATTTCCGCGCCTTCCTCGCGCAGCACGATGTTGCCGTCGACCCAGCCGCGCCGGATGGCGGTGCCGCCGCCGAAATCGAGCCGCGCGGCGCGCGCGCCGAGATTGGCGTCGATGCGCTGCACGCCGTCTTCCGGCGACAGGCGGATCTTGCCGGAAATGCCGGCGCCGCGCACGTCGAGCACGCCCGAGACCGCCGGTGCGCCCTCGACGGCGCGGAGCGGGCCGGTCGCGGTCAGCCCGGCGATCTCGGCGGCTTCGATGTCGTACACGGTTTGCGGCCCGCCGGTGAGGATACGGCCGCGGGCACGCGCGGGGCCTGCGACCGTGTCGGCGAGCGCGCTGAAGGCGTAGTTGTCGCCCTGCGGCGTGAACGTCGCGCGGATGTCGCGCAGCTCGATGCCTGCCGCGTAGCTGTCGACCTTGATCGTCGCTTCCGGCCGGGTCACGAGGCCGCCGAGTTCGACGTCCATCCGGCCGTAGCGCTTGGACACGGCCTCGCCGTCGAAACGGATGCGCTGGTCCATCGCATAGGTGCCGCGCCCGGTGACGCGCATGTCGGGCGAGGTGAGCACGGCGTTCGTGAAGGTCACGAGGCCGTCCGGTGCGCGGTCGATGTTGGCGACGACGCGGGGGCTGCCCTCGAAGAGGAAGGTCAACAGCCCGTTGTCGAGCCGCGTCATCGCCGCGTCGGCCCTGCCGCTGATCCGCAGGCGGTTGCCGCTCCTCGCGTCGGGCTCGAACAGCAGCTTCGCCTTGATGTCGGCCATGCCGAGCCCCGGAATGGCGTAGCGCGGCAGGGACCCGTCGGCGTTCACGCTGTAGCGGCCCGTCCGCGTCTCGATGCTGAGATCCGCGGTCGCGGTGACGCGGTCGCTGGCGACCTTGAGACCCTTGCCGGTGATATAGGGGCCGTCGAGCCCGATGACGCCGGTGATGCGCGGGTTGGTGGCGAGGTCCTCGACCAGTTCGCCGAGGCCGGTGACGCGGAGCGCGCGCGCCTCGACCGGAACGGCGAGGCCCTCCTTCGGCAGCTCGCCCTTGCCCGTCACCTCGACGCGGTCGAGCCGCGTGGTGCCGATCGCGAGCCAGTCGGCGGACAGTTTGTAGTCGACGAGCGGCCGCGAGAGGGGGCCGTCGAGCGTCATGGCGAGGCGCATGTCCTCCGCCGTCATCGTCGAGATGAGCGCCTTCGGCTCGCGCACGGAGGCCCCCACAGACACGGTCCTGAAGCGCGACTTCGCGAGATCGACGGCGCCGTCGAGCTCAAGCCCGACCGAGGGCGAGATGATGGAGGCGCGGCCGTCGATGACGCGCTCGGCGATGGTCGCCACGGCATCGACCTCGATCGAAGGCGATCCGAACTTGCGGACGATGCCGCCGACGACGAGGCCGGGGGAGGCGGTGCCTTTGAGTGCGAAGCGCCCGGCGTCGGCGCTGAGCGCGAGGTCCATCAGCGGGCTGTCGCCGAGCGTGCCGACGGCTGTCCCGCGCCACTTCTCCCAGCTGCCTTCGCCCTCGATGGTGGCGACGAGCGGCTGGTCGAGGCCGAGGATGCCGCCGACGACGCCGCCCGCCGGGGCGAGGAGCTTGCCTTCGATGTCGAACACCTTGTCGTCCGGGCGGGCATCGACGCGTGCGACGAGGGCGTCGCCGCCGGTGCGGGAGCTGGCGCGCAGCGCGGCGAGCAGGCGTCCGCGGGCGATGTCCACGCCGCCGTCCGCGGAAAGCTGGTGCTGCTTGCCGAGCACGGGCGGCTCCAGCGTCAGGTCGCCCACCTCGAACCGCCCGACATAGATGTCGTAGTTCGGGAGGATCGGCCTTTCTTCCTCGCTGGGGATCAGCTTCGGCACCTTGAGCAGCCGCGCCTCCGGCACGACGAGCTTCATGATGTGCAGGCGGCGGCTGAACACGGCCTGCGGCCGCCAGTCCAGCTCGACGCGCGGGGCTTCGAGGAAGCGGCCTTCCGGATCCGACAGCGTGAGGCCGTGGACGACGGCGGCGCCGTAGAGCGAGCCGTCGATGCGGTCGATGCCGATGCGCAGCCCCGATTCGGGCTCGAGGCCCATGACGCGCGCGACGAGCCAGACGCGGCCCCGCTCGGTATCGAGCACGGTGAGCGCGGCGGCGATGAGCAGCGCGATCCCGACCGCGATCGCGCTGAGCCAGAGGAAGCCGCGCATCGCATAGGTCCAGAACGGGCGGCTGAGCACCTCGTCCTCGATCTCTTCGATGATGCCGTCGCGGTCCGTCATCAGAACGCCTGCCCGATGGAGACGTAGATGGCGACGCGGGCATCGCCGCGCTGCCGGTTGAGCGGGGTCGCCACGTCGAGCC
>JACFNY010000351.1 GCA_019454625.1 Sphingomonadaceae bacterium | reverse complement strand
GCCCGAGGCCGATCTCATCGCGCTCGTCGAAAGGCTGAACGCCGACGACAGCGTCGACGGCATCCTCGTGCAGCTGCCGCTCCCGAAACACATGCGCGAGAGCGCGGTGATCGAGGCGATCGACCCCGACAAGGATGTGGACGGGTTTCACATCGTGAACGCCGGACGGCTGGCGACCGGGCTTCCCGGCCTCGTGCCGTGCACGCCGCTCGGCTGCATGATGCTGCTGGAGGACCGGCTCGGCCGCGACCTCTCGGGAAAGCGCGCGGCCGTCATCGGCCGCTCCAACATCGTCGGCAAGCCGATGGCGCAGCTCCTGCTCGCCGCGAACGCCACCGTCACCGTCGCGCACAGCCGCACCGCCGACCTGCCCGCCGTGGTGCGCGAGGCCGACATCGTGGTCGCCGCCGTCGGCCGGCCCGAGATGGTGCGCGGCGACTGGCTGAAGCCGGGCGCGGTCGTCATCGACGTCGGCATCAACCGCATCGCCGCGCCGGAGCGCGGCGAGGGCAAGACGCGGCTCGTCGGCGACGTCGCCTACGGCGAGGCGCTGGAGACGGCGAGCGCGGTGACGCCGGTGCCGGGCGGCGTCGGGCCGATGACCATTGCCGTCCTTCTCCGCAACACGCTCGTCGCCGCGCATCGCCGCGCCGGGCTGCCCGCGCCCGAAGGCCTCTGATGACCGAGCTGTTCATCTCGGCGCTCGCCACGCTGTTCGTGGTGATCGACCCGCCGGGATGCGCGCCCATCTATTCCTCGCTGACGGCGGGTGCGTCCCCGCAGCAGCGCCGCTCGATGGCGATCCGCTCGGTGCTGGTGGCGGCAGGCGTGCTGCTGTTCTTCGCCTTCCTCGGCAAGGGAATGCTCGCCGCGCTCGGCATCAGCCTCGATGCGTTCCGCATCGCGGGCGGCATCCTCCTGTTCCTGATCGCGTCCGAGATGGTGTTCGAGAAACGCACCGAGCGGCGGAGCGCGCGCGCGCAGGAGGTGGCGTCCAGGGAGGTCGAGGACGTCTCGGTGTTCCCGATGGCGATCCCGATGCTCGCCGGGCCGGGCTCGATCGCGAGCGTGATGCTGCTCACCTCGCAGGCGAACGGCTGGGCGGAGCGCAGCGTCGTGCTCGCCGCGCTCGGCATCGTGCTCGTGCTGACGCTCGCCGCGCTGCTCAGCGCCGGGCCGCTGATGCGGCTGCTCGGCGAGAAGTTCGAGGCGATGATCACGCGGCTGCTCGGCGTCATCCTCGCCGCGCTCGCCGCGCAGTACGTGATCGACGGAATCCGGGCGAGCTTCAGCCTTTGATCCGGTAGAGCCGCAGCGGCGAGCCCTTCGGCATCGGCACGGGTTCGAGCCATGCCGGGACTTCACCGGTTTCGAGGCGCGCCCACAGGCCCTCGGGCGCGTCCTTCTTCGCGGCGGCGAGGTCGTTGGTGCCGACGCAGCCGAGCACATAGGTCGCGCCGTAGCGGGCGGCGATGGCTTTCGCCGTATCGTCGTCCGCCCGCCACAGCCGCACCGAGTCCGCGATGGAGGCCGCGTTGCGGTGGTAGGGGCCGGCGACGACGCTGTGCGGCGTGTGGACGAGGATCGCAGGGCCCATGTCGAACACGTCGGCGATGACGCCCTTCGGTACGCCGTTCAGCGGCGCGAGCGTCGCGGACGCGGTGCAGGAGGCGAGCGTCTCCGTTGCGGGGGCGGCGTTTCCGGAGCCGCCGACGCGCTTCGCCGCGAGCGCGGCGAACATGGGAAGCGCGCTGGTGAGCCCGACGAGCACGAGCGCGGTCGCGCCGATTCGCGGCAGCATCGCCGGGATCGCGCGGGCGCGGGGCAGCAGCATCGCGGCGACGGCGGCAGCGGCGACGGCGGCGAGCGCGTTCGGCCCGGTCGCGGCGCGCAGTTGCAGGAACATCAGCCATGTCGTGATGGCGAGCAGGCCGAACACGAGGCTCCAGCCGAAGCGCCGGTCGGCGTCCGCGCGGCGCAGCATGACGAACGCGCAGACGATGCCGATGAACGGATAGAGACCGAAGGCGATCGCGGTTTCGGGCTCGCTGCCGAGATAGCTGACGATCGAGCGCGCCTCGCTGATGCGGGCGAGCACCGGCAGGAAGGCGGGATCGAGCGTGCCCATCGGGCCGCTCGTGCAGTGCGGGAAGGCGACGAGAACGGCGATGCCGACGCTCGCGAAGCCCGCGGCGGCGGCGATGCCGCGCCTGATGGGCGTGGTGAGCAGGTCGATCTGCGGCAGGAGCGCGGCGAGCGCGCCGCCGAACACGAGCGGGACGGCATAGACGGGCGAGATCGCGTCGCAGGCGGCGAACCACCAGCGCGCGGGCGGCACGAAGGCGGGATAGGCGAGCGCCGACCCCGTAGCCCGCAAGCAGCCGCCCGAGCGCGGGCTGAAGGCACCAGCCGAGTACGAGGATCGCGCCCGCGACGACGAGGTGCGGCAGCATCTCGAGCCCGATGACCAGCGCCGCGACGGTGGCGAGCCCGGCAAGGACGCCGGAGGAGAAGCGGCGGCGCGGATCGGCGAGCGCCGCCACGGCGCACAGCATCAGGGCGATCTGCCAGTTGTGGTGGTCTATGCGGAG
>JACFNY010000350.1 GCA_019454625.1 Sphingomonadaceae bacterium | reverse complement strand
GAGATCGACCTCACCTACAAGGTGACGCAGCTTGGTGACGGCGCCTCCGTCCTCGCGAAGCTGCCGAAGGCGGCGGCGGACGCGCTGAAGAGCGCGACGAAACCCGCGATCGTCGTCGGCGGCGCGGCGCTGACGCGCGGCGACGCGCCCGCGATCCTCGCCGCGCTCGGCAAGATCGCGAAGGCCGCGAAGATCGGCGCCGAAGGCTTCAACGTGCTGCACGGCGCCGCCTCGCGCGTCGGCGGCCTCGACATCGGCTTCACGCACGCGGGCGGTATCGGCGAGGTCCTCGGCGGCGGCCTCAAGGCATTGTTCGTGCACGGCGCGGACGACATCGACACCGATCTCGGCGGCGTGTTCAAGGTCTACATCGGTCACCACGGCGACCGCGGCGCGCACGGGGCGGACGTGATCCTACCGTCCGCGAGCTTCGCCGAGAAGGACGGCACCTACGTCAACATGGAAGGCCGCGTGCAGCGCAGCTACCGCGCCGTGTTCGCGCCGGGCGACGCCCGCGAGGACTGGGCGATCCTGCGCGCGCTTTCGGACGTGCTCGGCAGCAAGCTGCCCTACGACAGCTTCGCGGCGCTCCGCGCCCGCATCGCCGCCGAATGGCCGCATCTGGCGGAGGAGGGCATCGCACCGGCTTCGGGCGAGATCGACTTCGGTGCGGGTGGCGATTTCGACGCCGCGCCGATCGGCCGCGTCACGCGCGATTTCTACCTGACGAACGCCGTGGCGCGTGCGTCCACCGTGATGCAGGAGTGCTCGGCGCTGCTGCATCACGGCGAGCCCGTTCTGGAGGCGGCGGAATAATGACGGCGTTCTTTCAGGATCTGATGGGGCCGAACCTCGGCTATCTGGTCGCGACGCTCATCCTCATCCTGCTCATCGCGCTGCCGGTGATGGTCGCGGTCGCCTTCGCGGTCTATGCGGACCGCAAGATCTGGGCGGCCATGCAGCTTCGGCGCGGTCCGAACGTGGTCGGGCCGTGGGGCCTGCTCCAGAGCTTCGCGGATGGCGCCAAGGTGTTCCTCAAGGAAACCATCATCCCGTCGGGCGCCAACAAGGGCGTGTTCCTGCTCGCGCCGATGATCACCTTCACGCTGGCGCTCATCGGCTGGGCCGTGATCCCGTTCGATGCGGGCGCGGTGCTCGCCGACATCAATGTCGGCATCCTCTACCTGTTCGCGGTGTCCTCGCTCGGCGTCTACGGCATCATCATGTCGGGCTGGGCGTCGAACTCGAAATACCCGTTCCTCGGCGGCCTGCGCTCGGCGGCGCAGATGGTGTCCTACGAGGTCTCGCTCGGCCTCGTCATCATCAGCGTCGTGCTCTACGCCTCGTCGTTCAACCTCAGCGAGATCGTGACGAGCCAGCAGGGCAACATCCTGTTCCTGAACGGCAACATCTTCAATCCGCTGCTGCTGCCGATGGGCGTGGTGTTCTTCATCTCGGCGCTCGCCGAGACGAACCGCCCGCCGTTCGACCTTCCCGAGGCGGAAGCCGAACTGGTCGCGGGATACCAGACCGAATATTCGTCGATGAGCTTCGCGCTGTTCTGGCTCGGCGAGTACGCGAACATCCTGCTGATGTGCGCGATGACGTCGATCCTGTTCCTCGGCGGCTGGCTGCCGCCGGTCGACTGGGCGCCGCTCTACCTGATCCCCGGCTTCATCTGGTTTTTCGCGAAGATGGCGTTCGTGTTCTTCCTCTTCGCATGGGTGAAGGCGACCGTGCCGCGCTACCGCTACGACCAGCTCATGCGCCTCGGCTGGAAGGTGTTCCTGCCGCTGTCGCTGTTCTGGGTGGCCCTTGTTTCCGGTTGGCTGATGTTCTTCACAGACAGGTTCGCGTCATGACCTCGCTATTCAGAGCCGCCAAGTCGCTGCTGCTGCTGGAATTGCTCCAGGGCATGGCGCTGACGCTCAAGTACATGTTCAGGCCCAAGGCGACGCTGAACTATCCGTTCGAGAAGGGGCCGATCAGCCCACGCTTCCGCGGCGAGCACGCCCTGCGCCGCTATCCGAACGGCGAGGAGCGCTGCATCGCGTGCAAGCTGTGCGAGGCCGTGTGCCCGGCGCAGGCGATCACCATCGAGGCCGAGCCCCGCGAGGACGGCTCGCGCCGCACCACGCGCTACGACATCGACATGACGAAGTGCATCTATTGCGGCTTCTGCCAGGAAGCCTGCCCGGTGGACGCCATCGTCGAAGGGCCGAACTTCGAGTTCGCGACCGAAACGCGCGAGGAGCTGATCTACGACAAGGCGAAGCTGCTGGCGAACGGCGAGCAGTGGGAAGCGGCGATCGCCGCCAACCTTGCGGCGGACGCGCAGTGGCGATAACCGGCCGCAGGCAAAAGAGGCGCGACATGAAAAGGGGCGGGGCGAAACCGTGATCGAGGCCATCATCTTCTACATGCTTGCAGGCATCATCGTCCTGTCGGCAACGGCGGTGATCTTCGCCCGCAACCCGGTGCACAGCGTGCTCTGGCTGATCCTGGCGTTCTTCAACGCGGCGGGCCTGTTCCTGCTGCTCGGGGCCGAGTTCATCGCGATGATCCTCGTCATCGTCTACGTGGGCGCGGTCGCGGTGCT
>JACFNY010000349.1 GCA_019454625.1 Sphingomonadaceae bacterium | reverse complement strand
TCACCGGCTTCTACGTGAACGGCAGCGACGCGCAGATCGCGGACGGCGGCGGTTCCGTCAGCACCGCAGGCTTCCGCAACAAGGGCGTCGAGCTCGAAATCGCCGCGGTGCCGTTCACGAACGTGACGGTCCGCGCCGCCGCGGGCTGGCAGGACGCGAAGTACCGGGCGGGCAGCACCGTGCGCGCGCAGCAGGCGGCGTGCGCGGCGGAGCTTGCCGCAGGCCTGATCGCCGGAGCGCCCGGCGCGGACGACGCGCCGTCGTGCGGCACCGGCATCGTCACCGCCGCCGGAGACATCGCCGACCCGGTACGTGCGCCGAAATGGGCGCTCTCGGCGGGCGCGGCGTGGGACATCTGGCTGCCGCCGGTCTCGGGCTCCATCGTCACGCCCTCGGTGGACGTCTCCTACCGTTCGGCGATGGAAACCGGGGCGGCGAACGCCTCGCTCTTCACCGGCAGCGTGACGGGCATCGGCGGCACCGTCTATCCCGCCAATCCCTACGGCGGCGGCTTCATCACCGGGTCGCGGAGCAAGGCGCAGCTTCTGGTGAACGCGGGCATCGCGCTGCGCACCGACGACAATTTCTGGCGGGTCAGCCTCGAATGCGAGAACTGCCTCAATGAGACGACGGTCGACGCCGCGCTGGGCAATGTTTCATGGCTGAACACGCCCCGCGTCTGGATGATCCGCGCGCGCCGCCAGTTCTGACGACGCGCGCGGCGAATCGCGCCGCTTGACTTCCCCCTGTCACATGTGCGGGACAATGGGTCCCGCGATATACCGAGGGGAAATCATGCGCGTCTTCGTCACCGCCTTGCTGCTTGCCGCCGCCACGCCCGCCACCGCCGCGGACATGCCGAAGAACGTGATCGTGATGATCGCCGACGGCGCCGGACACAACACGCTCGCCGCCACGCGCTTCTGGACCGGGCGGCCGCTCACCATGGACGCCGGGCCGTGGCTGCGCGCCTCGATGGCGACCTACGGGCTGCGGCTGGAGCGCAAGGTGCCGGAGGGCGGCGACCCCTACGCGCAGGACCCGGACGCCGTCTACGACCCCGCGAAGGCATGGGACACACGGCCCGTGAAGGGCATGGCGAAGGAGGGCAGCACCTACCCCGCGCTGTTCGCGGGCTACCAGTGGCACCGCCGCGTCGCGCCCGACAGCGCCAACACCATGTCGGCGATGATGACCGGCGTGCGCACCTTCGACGGCGCCATAGACGTGGACGGCGCGGAAAAGCCCGTGCAGTCCGTCGCCGAGGCCGCGAAGGCGGCGGGCAAGATGACCGGCAGCATCTCGAGCGTGCCGTTCAACCACGCGACGCCCGCGGCGGGCGGCGGCGCGCACAACCCGGACCGGGACGATTATCACGGCCTCGCGCGCGACCTGTTCTCGGGATCGCTCGACGTGATCGGCGGCGGCGGCAACCCGGACTACGACCAGGACGGCAAGCCGATCACCGACGAGCACGCGGAGGTGCGCTTCAAGTGGATGCCGCCCGAACTCTGGGCCGAGCTGAAAGGCCCGGATTCGCGCTGGAACCTCGTCGAGACGGCAGGCGACATCCGCGATCTCGCCGAGGGCAAGGCGACCTCCGCGAAGCCGCTGGCGATGATCGCCGCGGTGAACCCGACGTTGCAGGCGATGCGGAGCTATCCGGCGAACGTGGCGCGCGGCACGGCGGACCCCGGCGCGGTGCCGCTCACGCCCGGCATGGTGAAACTGGACGAGATGGCGATCGCGGCGCTGAAGCACGTGGGCACGGACCCCGACGGCTTCTTCATGATGATCGAGGGCGGCGCGGTCGACTGGGCGATGCACGCCAACGATTTCCCGCGCATGATCGAGGAATACATGGCGTTCGACGACGCCGTGCGCGCCGTCGTCGCGTGGGTCGACAGCCCGGAGAGCGCCGCGAGCTGGGACGACACGCTGATCGTCGTCACCGCCGATCACGACCACCTGCTCTACGGCCCCAAGCTCGACGAGCCGTTCCAGCGCGTGACCAACAACGGCGCGGGCAAGCTGCCCGGCTATTCATGGGCGTGGCGTTCGCATTCGAACCACCTCGTGCCGTTCTTCGCGCGCGGCAAGGGCGCGGAGGCGCTGATCGCCGAAGCCGACCGGATCGACGCCTACACGGACAGGCAGGGCCGGAAGTTCGGCTACGGCCGCTACCTCACGCAGCCCGACCTCGGCGCGTTCCTGCTGAAGACGCAGGGCGCGGCCGCGGGTGCAAACCGTTTGCCAGACGCGGACAGATGAGACTACACACCGCCCACGTCCAATCACCAAGCCGCGCAGGGCCATGCCGAGCAAATGGATCAATGAGGCACGACGCTTTGCGGGTGCGGTGGCGTACTACCGCATGGAGCCTGTTTCCGCTTTCCGACGATACCTTCACCTGTACCGGCGGCGTTTGTTTTCACCCAGCGAGATTCACTTCCTGAACCTGCTCGACCCGAGGCGCGGCGACCCGGACTTTCAGTCTGTCGTCAGCAAGGAAGAACTCCTGAACGTACAGCTTCAGCTGAATGACAGGCGCGCCTTCGCGCTGACCGAGGACAAGCTCGTTTTCGCCGCCCATTGTCAGGCT
>JACFNY010000348.1 GCA_019454625.1 Sphingomonadaceae bacterium | reverse complement strand
AGCGGGGCGCCCGCCGCCGCGACCTCGCCTGCGTTCGCCCTGAGGCTTGCGCCGAAATGGCTGCCGTCGGCGCGGTCCAGCCGCAGCACGCCCGTCACCTCGCCGGGGTCGGCGTTCGCACCCGCCGCGGTCTCGATGACGAGCGTGTCGCCGTCCCGGCTCACCGCCTGCGGCGCATCGTAGTCGAGCACGCCGTCCGCTTCGGGGAAGAAGTAGGCGCGGCTGATGTCGCCCGCACCGGCGGTGTCGACCGAGAGACGGAACCTGCCGTCGGCGCGGGCATAACGCGCGGGCCAGTCGACGGGGCGGGGCAGGGCGGCGCGGGCTTTTTCGAAGCGCGGCGCAGTGGCGGAGTCAGCCGCACCGTCACCCACTCCGAGGTCGAGCGCGAGGTCGGCGCTTTCGGGGACGCAAAGCTCGTCGTCGCAGACGAGATAGTCGACGCGGACCTTCACGGGGAGCGGCGTGCCAAGGGCGAGCGGCGGCACGGCGAGATCGACGAGCAGCGCCGATTCCCCTTCGAACACGTAGTTCATGATGCCCGAGACGGTGAAGGTGGAGGGCACCGGATAGCGGATGGCGGCGGCGATGACGCCCTCCGGCAGCGTCCACGCCGCCTGCGTTTCCATGCCCGCGCTGCCGGGGTTCTTCCAGTAGGTGTGCCAGCCCTTTTGGGGAGCCATCACGACGGCGAGCGTCGTGGTCTTTCCCGGTGCCGGGACGGCGCTCTCCGCGATCAGCTCGACGCGGGTGTGCGGGTTCTGAACCATGCTCGCCGCAAGCGCGGGCGACGCGAAAGCGATCAGCAGCAGGAGAACGGCGCGGAACATGGCGCCAAGGCTTAACGGCAGCGGTGCGAAACGGAAAGGGCCGGCGTTGCCGCCGGCCCTTCCTTGCGCCCTGTGACGAAGCGTCAGATACGGCGGCGGCGTGCCGCGCCGATGCCGAGCAGACCGAACCCGAGCAGGCCGATCATCGCCGGTTCCGGAACGTCGCGGTCCGGTATGAACGTCACCCTGATGATGAAGTCGTCGTGGTTGTCGTCGTCGTCCACCTTCTGGTCGTCGAGCGCGATCCAGAGCGTGTTCGTGTTGAGGCCCGACGCATCGTTCGCACTGAGCAGGATGCCGAACTCCTCGACGCCGGGGTAGAAGGTCTTGCCGGGGCGGCCGCTCGACGTGAAGTAGCCTTCCCACGCACCCGCGGAGACCGACACCTCGAACATGAATTCGAGGCCGGTATCGAGGTCGTTGTCCTCGGCGAAGCTGTTCGCGCCGTAGTGGAAGACGTTGTCGAAGCCGCTTTCGGCGCCGAGGTATTCGAACTTCAGCGTGCCGGAGCGATCGAAGGTGATCGAGGCACCGGTCGAGGCGTAGACGTCGAGGCCGATCCCGTTCAGATACGACTGGAAGTTGTTGTTCTCCGGAATCTCGATCGTCGACGGGAAGGTGACGACCATTCCGGCCTGTGCGCTCGCGGCGAGAGCTACCGAGGCCGCACCCGCGATGAAAAGGGTCTTGAGCATGGCAACATCCTTGCACAACATTTGCGATTGATTGCGGCCACGCAATGATCGTGCCAGTCCGGGAACTGTTACGGAATCGAGACGGTTAGCGATTTAAGGGATTGTCGGCCGTGCGAGGATCGTAAAATCTTCCGACACTCTGCCCCCAAGAGCGGGCCTAAAGAACGGGCCGCGGCACGGCGTCGTCCGCGTCGCCGTCCTCCTCGTCATCGGGCTCGGGCGTCGGATCGGGCACCGAGTACTCGATCGCCGAGGCCTGCGGCAGCATGTCGAAGTCATCGTCCCCGGCCTGATCGCTGACGAGGAGCAGGCCGAAGAAGCTGGCGGCGACCAGCTCGGCTGGAATCGACCAGCGGCGCCCGCCGGACGCGCGCCGCCGCGGGGCCGCCGCAGGCGGCTCCTCCCGTGTCGACGGCGGCCGGGCGGCGGCCTCGATCCGGCGCGCGATCGTGTCGCCGGTACGCATGGCGAGCGCGATGATGGTGAGCGTCGGGTTCGCCCAGCCCGAGGTGGGGAACAGCGAACTGCCTGCGACATAGAGATTGGCGAGGCCGTGCACGCGTCCCTCGGCATCGCACACGCCCTCGGCGGGGCTTTCGCCCATGCGCGTGGTGCCGATGTGGTGATAGCCGCCGATCGGGTGCGAGCTGATGAGCGGGTCGGTCGTCCAGCGGCGCCCGCTGCCGAGCAGCCACTCCGCCGTCTCGACGCGGCCCATGCCGAGGCGTTCGAGCTCGTGCCCGAAATCGGCGACCAGCACGGCGACGCTTTCGATGTCCAGCTCGGTGAGCCGCCAGTCGAGCTTGATGCGCGGGATGCCGAGCGCGTCGGTTTCGGTATCGAGCAGCACGCGGCTGTCCGGGTTCGGCGCCTGCTCGGCGCGCACGAGCAGCGCGAGATCGAGCCGCCCGGCCTTGTGGAGAAGCCACGGGCGCAGCGGGTCGGCGCGTTCCTGCACGAACGACGCCGCGCGCTTGGTGAGCATCCACAGGCTGCGCCCGGCACGCGTCGGCGCCGTCTTGTGCTTGAGGCCGGAATAGGCGCGCATCCCGATGAACTGGCGCGCGTCCGCGGGCTGCCGTCCCGCGACGATCATC
>JACFNY010000347.1 GCA_019454625.1 Sphingomonadaceae bacterium | reverse complement strand
CGTCTCGACGTGCTTCGGCCCTTGCAGCGTGACCTGCGCGTGCATGAACGCCTCGCGCAGCGCGTCGCCGGAAAGCGGCTTCAGCAGATAGTCCTGAAGGCCGCTCGCGACGAGATCGCGGTAGAGTTTCACGTCGTTGATCGTGCCGACGGCGATGACGATCGTGCCCGGCTCGCAGACCTCGGCGAGCGCGTTGATGTCGTTCAGCGGATCGCCCGATTCGGACAGGTCGACGAGCAGCACCATCGGGCTCGACGAGACCGAGAGCGTCTGCACGGCGTTGCGAAGGCCGCCCTTGTTGACCTTCTCGATCGCCCAGCCGAGCTCGGCCGCGACCACCTTGATGGCGTCAGCGGTCTCGTCGTCGCAGACGAAGGCGTTGAAGGCGTCGCGTGCGCCGACGCCGGTTTTCGGATTCCAAGGCGCGTTCATTTCCTGTCGTCCCCTCGTTTAATTGCTGCTGCCGCCACCGCCGGCGCCGCCGGTGGTGCCGACCGTGCTGCGGACGGTCTGCGTGGCGGTGCCCGACTTGCTGCGATAGGTCTCGATCGCCTTCACCGTCGTCAGCGCGTCGGTGCCGGTGTGGGCCTTGCCCGACACGAGATCGTTCGCATCGACGACCATCGCCGCGAGGTTGCTCTCGCTGGCGCAGCCGTAGTTGCTCAGCGTCGAGGCCTCGAACTCGATGTTCGAGGGGCGCGTCCAGTCGGGGCAGCCCGGCACGCTCGCCGTCGCCCGCATCACGATGACGCGGGCGCCGGCGCTGCCGGCTCCGGCGGTGACGGGCACCTGATCGTTCAGCAGAAGCCCGTAGTGGGCGAGCACCGAGGCAATGGCCGCGCGCCGCGCCCCGGAACCGCTGCCGCTGTCGTCGACGCTGACACGGTCGCCGTAGCGGACGCCGATGCCTTCGAACCATTCCGAAAGCGACTTGCGCTGATCGGCGGAAAGCCCGTCCGCGCCCGCATATCCGAGATCATGGACGAGGATCGTCTGCGTTACGACCGGGGCCTTGGCCGAAGCCATGCCGGGGTTGGGCGTGCCACCGCCGCAGGCGCCGAGCGCGAGCGAGGCGGTGAGAAGGGTGGCCGATGCAAGGCGGCGCATGGATATGGTCTTCATGGTCATTGTGCCCTTCCCATCCATCAGTCGTTCGAGAAACCGGGCGCCGCCGTGCCGGCGACGACGGGCGCTCCGGCCGTCGTCGCCTCGGCGACCGGCGCCTTGGCGTCCTTGAACGTCTTGCCGAGCAGCCAGCGCTCCGCGTCGTTCGGGATCGCGAGGCCGTCCGTCGGCAGCGCGAGGCGCGTGTTCGACGGCTTCACGAGGTACGGCGTCACGATGATCACCAGCTCCGATTCGTCGCGCGCGTAACGGTCCGACTTGAACAACGCGCCGATGATCGGGAGATTGCCGAGCAGCGGCGTCTTGTCCTGCGTCGTGCCGACACGGTTCCTGAGCAGGCCCGCGATCATGAAGCTCTGGCCGGAGCCGAGCTCGATCGAGGTTTCGGCCCGGCGCGTCGTCAGCGCCGGGATCGAGATGTTGTCGAGGCGGATCGCACCCGCTTCCGAAAGCTCGGACACCTCGGGGCGAACGCGCAGGCTGATGCGGCTGCCGTCGAGCACCGTCGGCGTGAAGGCGATGCCGACGCCGTACTGCTTGAACTCGACATGGATGCCGCCGTCGCCGTCGCTGACCGCGATCGGGAATTCGCCGCCCGCGAGGAAGCTCGCGGTTTCGCCCGAAAGCGCGGTGAGGTTCGGCTCGGCGAGAAGCGAGACGAGACCGTCCTGCTCCAGCGCGTCGATCATGCCGAGCACGTCCATGCCGAGGAAGCGCGCGTCGCCGAAGATGCTGGTCGCGTCCGGGCGGGCGATCAGCGTGCTTCCGGTCGCGCCTTCGACGACGAAGTCGCGGCCGCGGCCGAGGAAGAAATTGATTCCGCCCCCGGCGTTCCGGCCCACGGCCTGTAGGTTGAGGCCCAGCTCCTTCACGAGGCTGCGGCTCACCTCGGCGAACTTCACGCGCAGGTTCACCTGCGCCGGTGTCGCGGTCTGCAGCTTGTTGACGATGGCCTGGCTGTCGCCGACGAAGGTCTTGACGAGGCGGGTGGCCTCCTCGACCTCTTCGGGGTTGGCGACCGTGCCGGTGAGCAGCGTCATGCCGTTCATCGAATTGACCGTGATCGCGGCGCCCGGCATCGCGAGGCCCAGCATCGTGCGGATCTGGTCGATGTTCTGCGCGACGCGGACGTTCGCGGAATAGACGATGCGCCCGGCGCCGTCCGTCGCGTAGATCGTCGTCTCGCCCGCGCCGACGCCGTAGACGTAGAGCAGGCGGTCGGAACGGACCTGCACGTCGGCGATCTTCTGGTTGGCGACGAACACGTCCGTCATCGAGCGTTCAAGCCGGATCAGCGTGCCCTTGTTGACGCCGACGTTGAGCGAGGACGCCGCCGACGTGATCGTCGTGTCCTGCGCCTGCGTCGCCGGCGTGGCCATCGCGGCCAGCGACAGTGCGGCGGCGCAGCCGCACAATATTGCCTTGAGCTTCATGTTATTCTGCCCCCACGGAAACGTCGGTGGTCTTGTTGCCGCGGAACACGCGGACGCTCGGGCCCGCCGGCTTGCCGTT
>JACFNY010000346.1 GCA_019454625.1 Sphingomonadaceae bacterium | reverse complement strand
GTACAGGTCGCCGAAAGCCTGTTCTACCTCGCCCCGCTCGGCGGCGGCGACGGCTTCGTCGCGGCAGGCAAGGGGCTGAACGCCTTCGTGCGCCGCACGATCGCGCTGGACGGCGACCCCGATCTCGTCGGCGGCGTGCGCGGCTCGTTCCCGATCGACGGCGAATACGGCCGGTGGGCCTATCTCAACTGGGCGGCGAAATTCGCCATCGACAGCTTCATCGCCGAGAAGGCGCTCTAAGTCGTTCCAGCCGCTCGAAAAACTGCGAACGAATCGCAACAGACGCCTGCGACATAAAGTGGGGTGACGGGAACGCCGCCTCCGATGTAAAGCGGGCGAAAGAGCGGGCAGGACGGGTAGAGAGCGTGGACTACAACCGCATTTTCAAGGACGCGATCGACCGGCTTCATGCCGAGGGTCGCTACCGCGTTTTCATCGACATCCTGCGCAATCGCGGCGCCTATCCGAACGCGCGCTGCTTCGCGGGCCACAACGGCGCCCGCCCGATCACCGTCTGGTGCTCGAACGACTATCTCGGCATGGGCCAGCACCCGGACGTGATCGCCGCGATGGAGGAAGCGCTGCACGACGTCGGCGCGGGCTCGGGCGGCACGCGCAACATCGGCGGCAACACGCACTACCACCTCGAGCTCGAGAACGAGCTTGCCGAGCTTCACGGCAAGGAAGCCGCGCTGCTCTTCACCTCGGGCTACATCTCGAACGAGGCGACGCTCTCGACGCTCGGCAAGATCCTGCCGGGCTGCATCGTGTTCTCGGACGAACTGAACCACGCCTCGATGATCGCGGGCATCCGCAACGCGGGCTGCGAGAAGCGCGTGTTCCGCCACAACGACCTCGCGCACCTCGAGGAACTGCTCGCCGAGGCGCCGAAGGACGCCGCGAAGCTGATCGCGTTCGAAAGCGTCTATTCGATGGACGGCGACATCGCGCCGATCGCGGAGATCTGCGACCTTGCCGACAAGTACAACGCGCTCACCTACCTCGACGAGGTGCACGCGGTCGGCATGTACGGCGACCACGGCGGCGGCATTTCGGAGCGTGACGGCGTCGCGCACCGGCTGACCATCATCGAGGGCACGCTCGCCAAGGCGTTCGGCATCATGGGCGGCTACATCGCCGCCTCCAAGACGCTCACCGACGTGATCCGCAGCTACGCGCCCGGCTTCATCTTCACCACCAGCCTTGCGCCCGTGCTCGTCGCGGGCGCGCTCGCCAGCGTGCGCCACCTGAAGGCGTCGGGCGCCGAGCGCGAGGGCCAGCAGGCCGCCGCCGCAATGCTGAAGGCGAAGATGCGCGACGCGGGCCTGCCGGTGATGGATTCGACGACGCACATCGTGCCGCTGCTCGTCGGCGACCCGGTGAAGACCAAGAAGATCAGCGACATCCTGCTCATCGAGTACGGCGTCTACGTGCAGCCGATCAACTACCCGACCGTGCCGCGCGGCACGGAGCGGCTGCGCTTCACCCCCGGCCCCACGCACGACGAGGCGATGATGGGCGATCTCGTCTCCGCGCTCGTGGAGATCTGGGACCGGCTGGAGATGCGCCTCGCGGCCTAGGGCCGCGGATGGGCAAGCCCCGCATCGCGCGCTAAGGTCGCGTCATGGCGACGAAAACCATCAACCTCGCGCTCCAGGGCGGCGGCAGCCACGGCGCGTTCACGTGGGGCGTGCTCGACCGGCTTCTCGAGGACAAGCGCATCGAAATCTCTGCCATTTCCGGCACCAGCGCGGGGGCGATGAACGCGGCCGCGCTGGCGCAGGGCTGGATGAGCGGGGGACGCGACGGCGCGCGCGAAAGCCTCGATCGTTTCTGGAGGCGCGTCTCCGACGCCGCGCTGTTCGTGCCCGTGCGCGGCACGCCGTGGAACGACTGGTGGGCGGCATGGACGGGCCACGGCTCGCCGGGGCGCGAGCTTCTCCGGCAGGTCTCGCGCGCGGTGAGCCCGTACCAGTTCAACCCCGCCGGTCTCAACCCGCTGCGCGACATCGTTGCCGACTCCTTCGATTTCGAGAAGATCGGCGCCTGCGAGGCGCTGACGCTGTTCATCGCGGCGACCAACGTCTTCACCGGCAAGGTGCGCGTGTTCACCGGTCATGAGGTGACGGCGGACGTGCTCGCCGCCTCCGCCTGCCTGCCGCAGCTCTTTCAGGCGGTCGAGATCGACGGCGAGCCCTATTGGGACGGCGGCTACATGGGCAACCCGGCGCTGTTCCCGCTGTTCTATCATCCGGGGCCGGAGGACATACTGCTCGTGCAGGTGAGCCCCATCGAGCGCCGCCAGACGCCCACAAGCGTCGAGGACATCGACAACCGCATCGACGAGATCGCCTTCAACGGCTCGCTGCTGCGCGAGCTTCGCGCCATCGAATTCGTCGACCGGCTGATCGGGGAAGGGCAGATCGTCGCGGGCAAGCGCTACCGCAAGATCCTGATGCACCGCGTCGACGGCGGCGACGAGCTTGCCGCTCATTCGCCCGCCACCAAGATGAACGCGGACTGGCCGTTCCTCACGGCGCTGCGCGATCTCGGGCGCGTGAAGGCCGACCAGTGGCTGAAGGCGAACTATGCGGCGATCGGCAGGAAGGCCACGCTCGATCTGAGGGGCATCTACACGTAACGCGGATGCCACAA
>JACFNY010000345.1 GCA_019454625.1 Sphingomonadaceae bacterium | reverse complement strand
CCTCGAGGCTGGCGAAGTGGCCGCCGCGCGGCATCTTCGTCCAGTGCACGATGTTGTAGCCGCGCTCGGCCATCGCGCGCGGCGGGAAGGCGAGCAGGTCGTGCGGGAAGGCGGCGACGCCTGTCTGCACCTCGATGCGCCGCCCGTCCGGGATCGTGAAGCCGCCCTCGTCGAACAGGCCGCGATAGATCCACGTCGCCGTGTGGAAGCTGCGCGTCGAGAGGTAGATCATGATGTTGGTGAGCATCTGGTCCATGCTGAACGGCGGCTCCGGGTTGTGCGTGCCCGCATCGCTCCAGCCGCAGAATTTCTCTGCGAGCCATGCCGCGACGCCCATCGGCGAATCCATCATCGCGTAGGCGAGGCTCTGCGGCTTGGTGCCCTGAAGCTGGAGATAGGCGGTTTCGGTGGCGCGGATCTGCAGCGCCCATTTCAGCCAGAGTTCTTCTTCCTGTGTGGTCGGCTGCATGTTCGCCGGACGCAGGCCGAAGCCGTTCAGGTGGATCGCCGTGACGCGCGCGGAATCGAGGCCGATCCAGCCGCCGATGACACTGCCCCAGTCTCCCCCCTGATAGATGTAGCGGTCGTAGCCGAGGCGGCCCATCAGGCCGTCGTAGAGCTTCGCGACGGCGCGCGGGCCGATCGGCGATTTCGGCTTGTCCGACCACGCGTAGCCAGGAAGCGAGGGGGCGACGACATGGAACGCCGGGGAGCCGTCTTCCGGTTCCGCGAGCCGTTCGATGATCGCGTCGAATTCAAGGATCGACCCCGGCCAGCCGTGCGCGATGAGCAGCGGCTTCGCATCGGGGCGCGAGGACTGTTTGTGGATGCAGTGCAGGCGGAAGCCCGGCAGCACCTCGGCGCGAACGTGCGGATGCCGGTTGAGGCGGGCGACCGCTGCGGGCCAGTCGAACCCGGTGAGCCAGTAGTCGCGCAGCCGTTCGAGATAGGCGCGGTTCGTGCCGTAGCGCCACCCTGCGTCTTCGGGTTCCTCGAAGAAGCGGAAGGCTTCGACGCGGCGGCGGACCCATTCCGCCTCCTCGGTCTCGACCGGGATTTCGAACGGCTCGATCACGCCGCGAGCGCCTGTCTCGCGTCCGCAAGGATCATGTCGGCGGCCTTTTCCGCGATCGCGATCGTCGGTGCGTTGGTGTTGCCGGAAATGAGCGTCGGCATCACCGAGGCGTCGACGACGCGCAGGCCGGAGACGCCGCGCACGGCAAGACGCGTATCGACGACCGAGCGCTCGTCCGCGCCCATGCGGCAGGTGCCGACGGGGTGATAGATGGTCTCGCCCCACGCCTTCAGTGCCGTCACCACGTCCTCGCGCGCGGTGACGCCCTCGCCGGGCCAGACCTCCTTGCCGCGGAACGGCGCGAGCGCGGGCATCCGCCCGATGTTCCGCGTGATCTCGATGCCCGCGAGAATGGTTTCGAGGTCGCCCGGCGCGGAGAGGTAATCGGGGTCGATCGCCGGGTGCGCGGCGGGGTCCGCGGACTTGAGACGGATCGTGCCGCGGCTTTCGGGGCGAAGCTGGCACATGTGCATGGCATAGCCGTGCTGGCGCCCGAGCGTGCCGCGGCCGTGCGGTTCGCCGAGCACGGGCATGAAGTGGATCTGGATGTCCGGCGCGGCGAGGCCGGGACGGGTGGAGAGGAATGCGCCTGCCGGGGTCGGCATGTAGGCGCCCGAGCCGTCACGGCGCAGCATCCACTTGCCGAGCGCGATAAGCTTGTTGTGGATGCCGGCGTTCCTGTTGAGCGTGATCGGCTGCGTGCACGTCCACTGCACAAGCATGTCGAGATGGTCTTGCAGGTTGCCGCCGACATCCGGCGCGTCATACACCACCGCGATGCCGTGTTCGGCGAGGTGCGCGGCAGGCCCGATGCCGGAGAGCATCAGCAGTTGCGGCGAATTCACGGCGCCGCCGCAGACGATCGTCTCGCGCGCCGTTACCATCTCCGCGTCCTTCCGGTAGGCGATGCCGGTCGCCCGGCGGCCGTCGAACGTCACGCGCTCGACGAGCACGTCGGTGAGGACGTCGAGGTTCGGACGGTCGAGGACGGGTTTGAGATACCCCTTCGCCGCGGACCAGCGCTCGCCGTCCTTGATGGTCGAATCGTAGCGCCCCGCGCCTTCGAGCTGCGGCCCGTTGAAATCGTCGGTGACGGGATGGCCCGCCTCCGCCGCCGCCCTGATGAAGGCGTCGATCAGCGGGCTCGGCAGGCAGCGGCGGCCGGTGTGGAGCGGGCCGTCGCCGCCATGATAGTCGTCGGCGCCGCGCTCGCTCGCTTCGGAGCGGCGGAACCAGGGCAGGATGTCGTCCCAGCCCCAGCCGGTGCAGCCCATCTGCGCCCAGCGGTCGTAGTCGCTGGCGTGGCCGCGGATATAGACCATGCCGTTGATCGACGAGGAGCCGCCGAGCACGCGCCCGCGCGGCCAGTAGAGGCGGCGGCCGTCCAGATGCTTCTGCGGCTCGGTCCAGAAGCACCAGTTGGTCTCGTGCGCGTTCTCGGGCGGGATGATCTTGGAAAGCCCGCCCGGCATGTGGATGAGGAAGGAAGAATCCTTGCCGCCGGCCTCGACGAGTAGCACGCGCGTGCCGGGGTCCGCGGACAGGCGGTTCGCGAGCACGCAGCCCGCCGACCCCGCACCGAC
>JACFNY010000344.1 GCA_019454625.1 Sphingomonadaceae bacterium | reverse complement strand
GTCGTTTCGGGCGGGCCCGGCCTTACCCGTACCCCGCGCGGTCCCCGCCGCCCGGCGCGCCTTCGAGGACGGCCGCTGGTCGAAGGCGACGCCGCTTCAGCGCAAGGCCGTGCTGCTGCGCATCGCCGAGCTGATCGAGGCGAACGCGGACGACCTCGCGCTGATGGACTCGCTGGAGATGGGCAAGGCGATCTCCGCCGCGCGCGCAGAGATCGCCTTCGCCATCGGCTTTTTCCGCTACTACGGCGAGGCGGTCGACAAGCTCTACGGCACCGTCGCCCCTTCGGACGGCATCACGCTTTCGCTCGGCCTGCTGGAGCCGCGCGGGGTCGTCGGCGCCATCGTGCCGTGGAACTTCCCGCTCATCAACGCCGCGCTGAAGGCCGCCCCCGCGCTCGCGGCGGGCAACAGCGTCGTCCTGAAACCCTCCGAGATCGCCTCGACCTCGGCGCTGAAACTCGCCGAAATCGCGGCGGAGGCGGGCCTTCCGGACGGCGTGCTCAATGTCGTGCCCGGGCTCGGCCCCACGGTCGGGCAGGCGATCGGCCGCCACCGCGACATCGACCTCGTCAGCTTCACCGGCTCCACCGCGACCGGCCGCCTGTTCATGACATACGCCGGGCAGTCGAACGGCAAGCCGCTGCTGCTCGAATGCGGCGGCAAGTCGCCGCAGGTGGTCTGCGCCGACATGGCGGACGACCTCGACGCGGTCGCGGCGCGCGTCGCGCACGACGCCTTCTGGAACCAGGGGCAGTGGTGCGCGGCGAAAACGCGCCTGATCGTCGAGGACGGCTTCCACGACCGGCTCGTCGAGGCCGTGATCAAGGCGGCCGCAGAGCGCGTTCCCGGCGATCCGCTCGACCCCGCCACCAGCTTCGGCACGATCGCGACCCGGGGCCAGCTCGACAAGATCCGGGGCTTCATCGACCATGCCCGCGCCGAAGGCGCGAACGTCGCGTTCGACGGCGGCACGTGGGGCGAAACCTCGACCGCGCCCGCGATCCTCACCGACGTGCGCCCGGACATGACCGTCGCCTGCGAGGAGGTGTTCGGCCCGGTGCTCTCGGTGATGCGCTTCCGCGACTTCGACGAGGCGCTCACCATCGCCAACGACACCGCCTACGGCCTCGCCGCCAGCGTCTGGACCCGCGACGCGCGGCGCACACAGGCGGCGGCGCGCGGCATCCGCGCGGGGCGGGTGACGGTGCGCGCGAGCGCCGCGGCGGGCGAGCACTCCGGCTTCGCGCTCGGCGCGGAACCGTGGGGCGCCTCGGGCTTCGGCATCGAGGGCGGCATGGAGGGGCTACGCTCCTACTGCCGGTTCAAGTCCGTGGAGATCATCTGCTGATGCTCGCGGCACACGCACCGGCGGAAACGGGCGGCTCTCTGGACACGCCGCCGGGCGACCGTATAGTCGGCGCGCTGCATTTTTCAGGGACGCGCGCGTTGAACAACAGCCTCGACACCGCCCAGACCGGCTTCGATCCGACGCTCCGGTCTGTCGTCGAAGCCCTGAACGCGGACATCGAACGCTATCCCGGGCCGGTCGGCAACGCCTTCCGGCTGGTGCCGGACAGCGACATCCTGCGCGGCCAATATCACGGGATGACGATCCGGCCCGGTTTTTCGATGGTGCTTTCCGACCTGCATTACACCGCGGAGAATCTCTACCACCACGTTTGCGGCGACTACATGAAACTGCACTTCAGGCTGTGCGGCGGCAGCGTGATCGGCAGCGAACAGAAAGAGGACGTCGCGGTTCCGGCGGGCCGCATGTCCTATCTCGTCCAGCCGCCCGACAGCGTGAAATACGAGCGCGTGGGCGCGGAAAGCCACGAACGCTCCATCACGATGATCTGCAGCAAGGACTTCATGTCGGAACTGCTTTCGCCGAACACGCCCGACCTCCCCGTCCCGATCGCGGACTTCCTGCGGGCGCGCGGGCCCCGGTTCACCCATAGCGGCCTGCCCATGCCGCCGCAGATACGCCCCATCGTCGAGGATATTCTCAGCCCGCCGCAGACGGGTCCTCTCGGCAACCTGATGATGGAAGCAAAAGCGCTGGAGCTTCTTTGCTTCGCGATCAGGCAGATCCTCGGCAGCGCGCGCACGGCGGACAGCATCCGCCCGCGCGACCGCCGGAAGATCGAGGAGCTCTGCCAGATCCTCGACGAGGACACGCAGGCCTCGCTCTCCATCGCCGACCTCTGCCGCCATCTCGCGTGGAACGAGACGCAGATGATGGAATGCTTCAAGCAGGTGACCGGCACGACGATCTCGAACTACCGCCAGCGGGTGCGCATGGACAATGCGCTCAGGCAGCTCTGCGATACCGACGCCTCGATCACCGAGGTGGCGTTCAATGCGGGCTACGAGCACCCCAGCAACTTCGCCACCGCCTTCAAGCGCACGTTCGGCTTCTCGCCGCGCCTCGCCCGCGCACGGCTGAACTAGAGAGCCCCCGCACAGGCATTGCGGCGCTCCGCAAAGGCAGGCGCGCGGCTTTCCGTGCCAGAATGGCCTGCAAGGTCCGCCGCAACGAGGTTACGATGATGAACTCCGCCGCCAGCTTCAGCCCCGACTACCGCAGCGCGCGCGCCAAGTTCCTCGAGGAGGCCGCGGCGGCGGGCGGGGCGCTCGAATCCGTCACGCACCCTGAGCGCGGCCCGGAC
>JACFNY010000343.1 GCA_019454625.1 Sphingomonadaceae bacterium | reverse complement strand
GATGCCGCGCGGCACGGCGAGGAGGTGATGGCGCTCGCGGCGCAGGCGGTTCCTGCGGGGACGACAGGGAGCGAAGACGCGCCGGAAAACAGGGCCGAGAGCACGGCGAGCGTCGGCGTCGCGCTCTATCCCGATCATGCCGGCAGCGCCGACGATCTCGTCAAGGCCGCCGACGTCGCGCTCTACGCGGCGAAGCAGGCGGGCCGCGCCTGCGCCCGGCTCTATGAACTCCGCCGGTAGGGGGTGAACGCCTCCATCGCGCCGATGTCGGCGGCAATCGCCGGGCGCTCGCGGGCGAGGTAGTCCTCGATCGCGCGCCTGAGGCCCGGATGCCGGATGTGATGCGCCGAGGTCGTCACCACGGGCATATAGCCGCGCGCCAGCTTGTGCGGCCCCTGCGCGCCCGCCTCGACGCGGGCGAGGCCGTGCGCGATCGCATGGTCGATGGCCCGGTAGTAGCAGAGCTCGAAATGCAGGAAGGGCAGGTCGCGCACCGCCCCCCAGTAGCGGCCGTAGAGGCAGTCCCCGCCGATGAAGTTGAGCGCGCCCGCGACGGGCGTGTCGCCGTCCGTCGCCAGCACCAGCAGCACGCGCTCCGCCATGCGCGCGCCGATCAGGCTGAAGAAGGCGCGCGTCAGGTAGGGGCGGCCCCACTTGCGGCTGCCGGTGTCCTGGTAGAAGGCCCAGAACGCGTCCCAGTGCGCTTCGCTTATGTCCGCGCCGGAGAGCGCCACGATGCGGAGGCCCGACTCCGCCGCTTCCCGCCGCTCGCGGCGGATGGTCTTGCGCTTGCGGGAGGCGAGGCTGCCGAGGAAATCCTCGAAGCTGCCGTATCCGGCGTTGTGCCAGTGGAACTGCTCGGTGTGACGGATCAGCCAGCCCGCCGCCGCGAACAGCGGCACCTGCTCCGGCGCGATGAACGTGGCGTGCGCGGACGAGATCTGCTGCCGCTCGCAGAACTGCTCGATCCCCGCGATCAGCGCGGGGGCATGGTTCACGTCCTTCAGCAGCAGGCGCGGGCCGGTCGCGGGCGTGAACGGCACCGCCATCTGGTACTTGGGATAATAGCGCCCGCCCGCGCGCTCGAACGCGTCCGCCCAGCCGTGGTCGAACACGTACTCGCCCTGCGAGTGCGACTTCGCATAGGCGGGCGCGATGCCGAGGATGCCGCCGTCCGCGTCCTCCAGCACGGCGTGCGCCGCCTGCCATCCCGCCGCGGCGATCGCGCTTCCCGATTCCTCGAGCGCGCTGATGAAGGCGTGCAGCGTGAACGGGTTGTCGTCCCCGGCGCAGGCATTCCACGCGTCCGCGGGGATGTCGGCGGCCGAGGTAACGATGCGGAAGGTCGCCGGAGCGCCGGTCATGCGCGTTCCGGCAGGTCCTCGAAAATGATCTGGTCGGCGTGCGCTGCGGCGCGCGCGCGCTCCTCGTCGTCCCGCACGGTCCATGTCAGCACGGGGCGGCCCTTGCGGCGCTGACGTTCGGCGAAACCGAAGGGCAACGCCTTGACGTCGCAGGCGATGAAGTGCGGCCGCGCGGCGCGGACGGCGAGGTTGCGCGAAAGCCAGCCGCGCGGCCCCGCATTGCCGCGCCCCTCCTTGCTGACGACGAGGCCGCGCACGGTCTGCGGGCTGTGCTCGCGGAACCAGTGCACGATGCGCGGATCGAACGACATCACCGCCGTCCAGCCGTTCGCGCCTTCCAGCGCCCGGCGCACCGCCCGGCAGAGGCTGCCGTGCCCGCGCCGCCCCGGCGATTTCACCTCCACCAGCGTCGGCGTGCGGCCGCCGATCTCGCTCAGTACCTCGCGGAGCGTGCGGATCGGCTCGTCGGTCCCGGCAAGGCGGAATGCACCCAGTTCGCCCACCGTCAGATCGGCGATGCGCCCGCCCGCGTTGACGAGGCGCGGAAGCTCGGCGTCGTGGAACACCACCGCGTCCTTGTCCGCGGTCAGCCGGACGTCGAGTTCGATGCCGTAGCCCGCCGCGATGGCGCGTTCGAACGCCGCCCTGCTGTTCTCGGGCACGCCCTTCGCGCCGTGAAGCCCCCTGTGCGCGAAGGGCTGGCGCGTGATGAAGTCGAGATCGCGGGGCGATGTTCGCAAGCGGCGGTTTCCGTATCAGGCCTTCACAGCAATCACGGCATCGACCTCGACGGCGACACCGAGCGGCAGGGCAGGAACGCCGACCGCGCTGCGCGCGTGCCGTCCCGCGTCTCCCAGAACCTCGACCATAAGGTCGCTGCATCCGTTGGCAACCTTCGGCTGGTCATAGAAATTCGCCGTGCTCGAAACGAACGCGCCGAGCTTCAGCACGCGCTCGATGCGGTCGAGGCTGCCGAGCGCGGCCTCGGCCTGCGCGAGGATGCCGATGCCGCAGAGCCTTGCCGCCGCCTGTCCGGCCGGAACGTCCATGTCCTCGCCGAGGCGGCCGAGCACCAGCGTCCCGTCCGCGCGGAACGGGATCTGGCCGGAAATATAGAGCGTGTTCCCGTGCAGCACCGTCGGCACATAGTTGGCGGCGGGCGCGGCGGCCTTCGGCAGCGTGATTCCCAGCTCGGCGAGGCGCGCTTCGATACTCATGAGTGGAGATTCCCCTTCGTTGCGTTTCGGGTCGGTTCGTCAGGACGCCGCCTGCCGGATCAGGTACGGCAACGCCTGCGACCATGTGTCGATCCGCGCGTGCGCGTCGTCTGC
>JACFNY010000342.1 GCA_019454625.1 Sphingomonadaceae bacterium | reverse complement strand
AGATGAAGTCCGCCACCACGGCGTCGAGCGGTACGCCGTCTCCGGCGATGAGGATGCCGGTCTGGCCGGTCGCGCGGAAATCGGCGGGGATGCCGCGGGTCTGAAGCGCCCGGGCGAGCAGCAGCGTCGTGTACATCTTGCCCACCGAACAGTCGGTGCCGACGGTGAGCAGCCGCCTGCCCGCGCGGCGCGCGCCGCTCCCGACCGGGAGGTCGGGCGCGGGATCGCGGACGTCGAACAGCGCGAGGCCCTTCGCCTTCGCGGCGGCGGCGAGGCGTGGCTCGTCGCGCAGGCGCTGGTGGAGGCCGGAGGCGATGTTGAGGCCGGCGTCCAGCGCGGCAAGCGCATCGCGCACGAGGTCCTCGCCGAGCCTGCCGCCCGCGTTGGCGATGCCGAGCACGAGCGTCCTCGCGCCCGCCGCGACGCCTTCGGCGAAGCTCATGCGCGGAAGGCCGAGCGTGAGGCCGCAGTCGTCGTGGCGGAACTCGCCGACGCAGTCCTCGCGGCGGAACACCGCGAGCCCGCGCGAGGTCTTGATCCCGATCTCGTCGTTCGAATGGCCGAGATAGAGGAAATAGGGACTGGGGATCATCGTGCGCCCTTTGCCGTGCAGCGTTGCCCGGATGCGATAGACGCGGCGCGCGCCTCCGGCTCATATCAAGCGCCGCGACCCCTATAACGCAGGTCTATAGGGCCTCGATGACCTCGCTCAGGACCTTGAGGAACGCCGTCGCGAGGCCGGAGGGCGGGCGGTTCTGGAGGTGCACCGCATGGATGTCGAAGGCCAGCGGGGGCTGGATCGGCCGGAAGGCGAGGCCCGGCGCTCGCGCAGCCTCCGCCGTGAAGTTGTCGACGATCGTCATGCCGACGCCCGACCGCACCAGCGCGGCGGCGATGTAGAAGGTGCGCGCCGAGACGATCTCGCTGAGCTCGACGCCCATGCGCTGCAATTCGGCGGAGAGGAGACGGCCGATGGGGCCGCTCTGGATCGGACTGATGAACGGCCGGTTCCGCAGCATGTCGAGCGGGATGCGCGGCGGCGCGTCTGGCATATCCGTCTCGCCGTAGAGGACGACGAGTTCGCCCTCGCCGAGCCAGCGGTGCGAGACGGGCGCGGCGGGCGGCACCTCGTAGCTGACGACGATGTCCGTCTCGCGCTCGTAGAGCTTGCGGACCATGTCGTCGTGGTGGACGGTCTGGAGATCGAAGCTGACGCTCCGATGATCGGCGAGGAAGCGGGCGACGGCTTCCGGCAGCGCGCCGAGACCGAGCGAGGGGAGGGCGGAGATGCGGAGCGTGCCGCCGCGGCCGTGCCGCAGGTTCTGGCTCGCCTGCCGCAGCGAATAGACGCGGGTCTGGATCTCGGCGACCTCGGCGAACAGCGTGTGCGCGTCTTCCGTGGGCACCAGCCCGCCCTTGGCGCGCTCGAACAGCGGGAAGCCGAGCAGCGTCTCGGCGTGGCGGAGCACCTTCGTCACCGACGGCTGCGAGACGTTGAGCGCACGCGCCGCCGCGCTGACGGAACCGTTGCTGTAGACGGCGTGGAAGATCTCGATGTGGCGCAGGTTGATCATGGAGGGCCCATCCTCCCGTCCGCGGCGGCTTCCCGTCAATAGCGATTGCGGTGCCGACCCCGGATCGGCTTTAAGGCGGTGAAACCGGGAACAGTCGGGGACGGGAACGCATGTCGGGAAATCTGGTCGCGATCTTCTACGCACGGCACGCGGGGTTCGGCGCGAAGCCCGCGATCCTGTGGAACGACGCGCCGGTCGTCGACCATGCGGGCCTGCCCGCGACGGTCGGGCGGTATCGCGCGGCGCTTGCGGCGCTCGGCGTCCGGCGCGGCGACCGGGTTATGGTGAAGACCGAGAACTCGCCAGCGTTCGTCTACACCTATCTCGCGGTGCTCGCATCGGGCGCGATCTTCGTGCCGATGAACGCGGCCTATACGGCGGCGGAGGTGGCGCTGCTGATCGAGGACGCGGAACCGGCGCTCCTCGTCCACGCCGCGGCGACGCCGGTGCCGGACGAAGCCGCCGCGCCGGTGAAGCGCGCGACGCTGGAGCCGGACGGCACGGGATCGCTGCCCGACCTCGCCGCGACGCTGGAACCCGACCTCACCGTGGAGCCGGTGGCGGACGGCGACCTCGCCGCGATCCTCTTCACCTCCGGCACGACGGGGCGGCCGAAGGGCGCGATGCTGAGCCACGGCAATCTTTCGAGCAACGTCGCGGCGCTGCACGAGGCGTGGCATTTCTCGCCGGACGATTCGATCCTGCACGCGCTACCGCTGTTCCACGCGCACGGGCTGTTCGTGGCGCTGCACCTCGCGCTCTACAACGCCTGCACGCTGGTGATGCTGTCCAAGTTCAACGCCGCCGACGTGATCGCGCGGCTGGGGCAGGTGAGCGTGTTCATGGGCGTGCCGACCTATTACGCGCGCCTGCTCGCCGACGCGGCGTTCGACCGCGCGGCCTGCGCCTCGATCCGGCTGTTCGTCAGTGGCTCGGCGCCGCTGCTGCCATCGGTGTTCGACGCCTTCGCGGCGCGCACCGGGCACCGCATCCTCGAACGCTACGGCATGACCGAGGCGGTGATGATCACGTCGAACCGCTACGAGCAGGCGGGACGGATCGCGGGCACGGTCGGCTTCCCGCTGCCGGGCGTGTCGCTGAATATCGTGGACGCGGAGCGGCGACCGCTGCCGCCGGGCGAGGTCGGCGAG
>JACFNY010000341.1 GCA_019454625.1 Sphingomonadaceae bacterium | reverse complement strand
AGGCGTGCGGCGGCAGCGCCATGTTGTCGCGCACGCGGATCATCGGGATGACGAAGCCGAGCTCGCGCGACAGCTGCCGGCGAATGCCGGTGAGGCGGCCCATCAGCGGCGCGCCGAGCTTCTCGTCGACGAGGCCGATGAGGCCGTAGCCGATCTCGACGCTGATCTGGACGTTGTCGGTGACGTCCTCCCAGCTGATCTGCGATTCCGCGTTGGGATCGACGACCGGCGTCTCGATGACCGGGGCCGTGTCGGCGATGGTCTTGGCCCGTTTCAGGCGCCACGCGACGACACCGGCAATGGCGGCGGCGGGCAGGATGATGCCGTGCGGCATCCCCGGCACGACGCCGAGCAGCGTCAGGATCACCGCGACCGGCATCCACGCGCCCGCCGAGCCGAACTGGCTCGACACCTGCCCGGTGAGATCGAGCGGCGAGGACACGCGCGTGACGATGATCGCCGCGGCGATCGAAAGCAGCAGCGCGGGAATCTGCGCGACGAGACCGTCGCCGATCGCGAGCAGGATGTAGTTCGAGCCGGCTTCGGCGAGCGTGAGATCGTGCTGCACCGTGCCGAGGATCAGGCCGCCGATGATGTTCACGAACAGGATGAGGATGCCCGCGATGGCATCGCCCTTCACGAACTTGGAGGCGCCGTCCATCGAGCCGTAGAAATCCGCCTCGGTCGCGACCTCCTGACGGCGCGCCTTGGCCTCGTCGGGGCTCAGCAGGCCGGCGTTCAGATCGGCGTCGATCGCCATCTGCTTGCCGGGCAGGGCATCGAGCGTGAAGCGCGCCGACACTTCGGAGACGCGCCCCGCGCCCTTGGTGATGACGACGAGGTTGATGATGACGAGGATCGAGAACACGAAGATGCCGACGATGTAGTCGCCGCCGACGAGGAAGTTGCCGAACGCCTCGATGACATGGCCCGCCGCGTGCGGGCCTTCGTGGCCGTTCACCAGCACGACGCGCGTCGAAGCGACGTTGAGCGCGAGGCGGAGCAGCGTCGCGAACAGCAGCACGGTCGGGAAAGACGAGAAATCGAGCGGCTTCTGCGTGTTCAGCGCCACCATGAGCACGGCGAGCGAGATCATGATGTTGAAGATGAAGAACGTGTCGAGCATGAACGGGGGGATCGGCACCACCATCAGCACGACAAGCAGCAGGATGCCGACCGGCAGAAAGGCCGCGCGGCCCGCGCCGGCCCAGATCGAGCGATTCATCTGGAGCGTTGCGGCGGTCACGAACGGCTCCGGGCGCTGGTCTTCAAGACGTCAAACTCCATGGACAAGCGCTCAGCCGAGGCTGGCGAGCGTGAGATAGGCAAGCCGGGCGGCTTCCGGTTTCGTGGTCGTGAGCAGGCCGTCGAGCGCGGCGGCGTCCTCACCGGCGAGCGCGAGCGCAAGGCTCATCGGCAGTGGCGGCTCGGCGGACGGCGCGGGCGTTGCCGCGGCAAGCGCCCGATCCAGTGCGTCGTCGCCCATCTTGGCGGCGAAGCGCTCGTAGACGTCCGACAGCGAGCGCGGCGTGCCGTTCGATGCGTAGAACACCGCGCGGTTCGCGGCGGCGGCGGCGGGCATCACGCGGTCGGCGCGCTGATCCGGGTCGGCGGCCATGGCGCCGAGGAACTTCGCGGCGCCGCGCGGCCCGAGGAAATGGCCCATGTAGAGGTCGGTCGCGTTCGCCGTGCGCCCCGTCGTCGCCGCGATGGCCGCGCCGTTCTCGCGCGCCGTCTCCGCCGCCATCAGCGCGGAGGCTTCAGGCTCGTTCCTGAGGTTCATGATCGCCGTGCGAAGGCCGGGGTCGGCGATGGTGAGGCGTCCGCGCGCGTCGGTCCCGATCGCGTTCGCGGCCCACGCAAGGCCGTGCTCCGCGCCATGGCGCTTCAGCGCGCCGAGCCAGCTCTGGTCGATGAACTGATAAAGACCCGTCGCGCTGCTCGTGCGCGCCTTCGCATCGGGCCTGAGACCGCTTTCGACCTTCGCCTGGTTGTAGAGATAGTCGAAATCGACCCCGGTGCGCCGGCTCGCCTCGGCAATCGCCGTGCGGACGCGGTCAGCGCCTGCAGCGATCGTAGAAAGGGGCGTCGGATTCATGACGGCTTCGTCTCCTTTAGGGAGAACAAAGCAAAGGCCGTGCCAGTGTTCAGGTGGCAGAGATCAAGGGTGTGTGGAGATTCAGCTCAGGGCGAGGCGAAAATGGTGGATTTCGAGAACCGGAGCGCAGCGTACTTACAGTACGCGAGCACCGGAAGCGCAGATAGTCGCCGTTTGCAGCCCGCCATGGGCTAAATCTCCACACACCCTCAGGCGCAGTCGAGGTCCAGCGTGCGGTAGCCGCCGTCCATGCGGCCGTTGCGGCCGTAGCGGACCTGCGGCGCGTGTCCGGCCGCGCGCGACAGCACGGCGAGGCGGCGCTCGACGCCCGCAAGCAGCAGATTCACGCGCAGCGCCGCCTGCTCGCAAAGCTCGGCGCCTTCGCGGATCAGCGCGTCGGTTTCGGCGTCGCTGGCGACGATCGGGGAAAGCTGGAGCGCCGAAATGGCGGCGAGCTTCGCGGGCGTCGAGGATTCGAGGACGCTGATGTCCCCGCTTTCCAGCGCCGCGATCTCTGCGCGCAGCGTGTCGTTCAGGGTTTTCAGCGTCTGCCGGTAGGCAGGGGCGTCCGTCATTCGGCCGCCCAGCCGAGATCGAGATCGACCATCTTGCGGGCGATCTGCTCGGGGTCGACCT
>JACFNY010000340.1 GCA_019454625.1 Sphingomonadaceae bacterium | reverse complement strand
GCGATCTACGCGGCGACGAAGCCCCGGCCGCGCCCGATCGACATCCAGCCGTGCCGGTCGGCGCCGTAGACGCCCGGAGGTGTCCACGGCGCCCTTACGCAAAGCAACTAGAAGTGGAACACGACCGCTGCGGTCGGGCGGATGCTCTGGAACACGTCGAACGTGTCGACGGCGAGGCGCAGGCGCACGCCGCTTTCGCCGGTCACGCCGCCGAGGCCGATGTCCTTCGGCCCCACCTCGACGCCGAAGCCGTAGAGCTCGTTGCGGTCGTCACCGATGTCGGTGTTGACCCACTGGTAGCCTGCGCGGCCGAAGACCATGCCGCTCTCGCCGACGCGGATGCCGACATGGCCGGTGACGCCGTATTCCCAGTCGATGTCGCCGAAGCCCTTGGCGACGTTGCCCTCGGCGCCCACGATGAACATGCCGAGCGGGATGTTGACGCCGGCGAAGCCGGTCGCGAGCCCGCCCTTGGCACTGCCCTGCGTTTGCAGCAGACCCTTGTTGCCGGTGTCGAAATCGTGCCAGCCGCCGCCGATGCCCACGTAGGGCTCGATGCCGAAGGTGCGACTGCCGTCCGGTGATTCGGCCGCCTGTGCCTGCGCGGCGGTAAACGGAAGGGTGGCGGCGCAAAGCGCCGCGATCAGGGTGGGTTTCATGGAAATACCTCTTACGCTTGGGACGTGCAGCGGGGCCGCACGCCGGGCTTGAACACACGCCGCCGGACCAAAGTGCCCCTAAGCCTGTCCGGCGACGGTGGCATCAACCTGCGGGCACCCGTTCGGGTTGCATGTGCGCTGCCGATTGCCGCAACAGGTGTTGCGCTGTGGCAACATCCGCCGCCTGCGCATTGACATCATCGTTCCCCACGCCTACGAGGCCGGTGCTTTTTCTTGAAAAGCGCGAGTACGAGACGCGTCCACGGATGCACGCCGGTCAGCGAAGGTTCGCCCGCCGGCGCGTTTTGCGTTGGGGCGTCTCGCATAAGGGATCGTGATGTTCGAAAGTCTTTCAGAGCGTCTTGGCGGCGTCTTCGAGCGTCTGCGCGGCCGCGGTGCGCTGACCGAAGCGGACGTGCGCGCGGCGATGCGCGAGGTGCGCGTCGCGCTTCTGGAAGCCGACGTCGCGCTCCCTGTCGCCAAGAGCTTCATCGACAAGGTGACGGAGCGCGCGGTCGGGGCCGAGGTGATCCGTTCGGTCACGCCCGGCCAGCAGGTCGTGAAGATCGTCCACGACGAGCTTGCGACCATGCTCGGCGGCGACGCCGAGGGGCTTGAGCTCGACGTCACGCCGCCTGCCGTCATCATGATGGTCGGCCTCCAGGGCTCGGGCAAGACGACGACGACCGCGAAGATCGCGAAGCGCCTGAAGGAAAAGGACCGCAAGAAGGTCCTGATGGCTTCGCTCGACGTCAACCGCCCGGCCGCGCAGGAGCAGCTTCGCGTGCTCGGCGAGCAGGTCGAGGTCGCCACGCTGCCGGTCATCAGCGGGCAGCAGCCGGTCGACATCGCCCGCCGCGCCATGCAGGCCGCGAAGCTGCAGGGCTTCGACGTGCTGATGCTCGACACGGCGGGCCGCCTCCACGTCGATGCCGCGCTGATGGCGGAGATGCAGAGCGTCGCCGCCGTGGCGGAGCCGCAGGAAATCCTGCTGGTGGTCGATGCGCTGACGGGTCAGGACGCGGTGAACGTCGCCGAGAGCTTCTCGAAACAGGCCGATCTCACCGGCGTTGTGCTCACCCGCATGGACGGCGACGCGCGCGGCGGCGCGGCGCTCTCGATGCGGCATGTTACCGGCAAGCCGATCAAGTTCGTCGGCGTCGGCGAAAAGCTCGATGCGCTCGATGCGTTCGATCCGCAGCGCGTCGCGGGCCGCATCCTCGGCATGGGCGACGTCGTCAGCCTCGTCGAGAAGGCGGCGGCGACGATCGAGCAGGAAGACGCCGAACGCATGGCGGCGAAGCTCGCCAAGGGTCAGTTCGACATGAACGACCTGCGCTCGCAACTCCAGCAGATGAAGAAGATGGGCGGCATGGCGGGCCTGATCGGTATGCTGCCCGGCATGGGCAAGCTCGCCGCGCAGGCTGAGAAGGCGGGTGCCGACGACCGGCTGCTCGGCCGCATGGAGGCGGTGATCCTCTCGATGACGCCGAAGGAGCGCGTGAAGCCCGAGCTTTTGAACGCGAAGCGCAAGATCCGCATCGCGAACGGCGCGGGGACGACGGTGCAGGAGGTGAACAAGCTCCTGAAGATGCACCAGGAAATGTCCACGGCGATGAAGAAGATCCGGAAGATGGGCGGCATGAAGGGGCTCGCCGGTCTCATGGGGAAAATGGGCGGGGGTCTCCCCGGCCTTGGTGGTCTCGGAGGACTGGGGGGAGGCGGCGTGCCGCAGCTTCCGCCCGGCTTCGACAGGTTCAACAAACGCTAGCGTTCAGTTCAAGCAAGGAAACGAAGAAAATGGCTATTTCCATCCGTCTCGCCCGCGGCGGCGCCAAGAAGCGCCCCGTCTACCGCATCGTCGTCGCCGACTCGCGCAATCCGCGCGACGGCAAGTATCTGGAGCGCCTCGGCACCTACAACCCGTTGCTGCCGAAGGAGTCGGGCGAGCGCGTGAAGCTTGATACCGAGCGCACCGCGCACTGGCTGAAGGTCGGCGCGCAGCCGTCCGACCGCGTTGCCCGTTTCCTCGATGCCGCCGGCCTCATGAAGCGCACGCCGAAGAACAACCCGAAGAAG
>JACFNY010000339.1 GCA_019454625.1 Sphingomonadaceae bacterium | reverse complement strand
CCGGCGACACGATGCGGACGCCCGACGAATGGCGCGACATGACCATCGGCGAGATCGGCGACAAGCTCACCCGGCTCGGCGACACGCACCTCATCTCCACGCTGATGCGCGCCGGAATGGGCTGCGCGCTGCTCGGCGGCGAGCGCGTGGCCGGGGTGGCGTCCTGAAACTACGCCCTGAAACCGGGCTTCCGACTACGCTCTCGCGAGGCGGAGCGTCACCGCGTCTGACAGGCGTTGCCGCCAGCCGATACGCGGCGGTTTCTGGGCTCGGCAGGCCCACAGCATCAGCAGCTTGTAGGCGCAGGGTCCGCGTTCCATCGTGTTCAGTCCCCGGTTTCGATGCGCCGAGGCTAAACCAGACCGGGGTTACAGGCATGTGACGCGCATATGACGTGTCTTTGACTCGATTCGTCGCGCGAGCGCTGGACACGGAGATTCGGGCTGTGACACAACAGGCGGGATCAAAGGAGCGGGGACGTATGCGCCGGGGCAAATGGAAGGTGTTCGCGCTGACGCTCGGCGTTGCGGCCTGCGCCGCGCCGCCTGCACCGCCGCCCCCCCCGGCGCCGCCACCGCCGCCGCAGGTCCTGCGGCCTCCGCAGCCGCCCGCCGGTGTCGATCCTGCCTACGTGCTGCCCGCGAAGGACAGCGAGGGGCGCTTCCTCACACCCAACGTCGGGCTCGGGCCGCTCGAAACGATGTTCAACGTCCGCTCCGCGCTCAACGTCGCGGCGCTGAGCTGCGTGACGGCCGCGAACACGGCGCAGCGCGACGGCTACAACCAGTTCCTGAAGACCCACAAGACGGTGCTGGCGAACGCCAACAAGGCGATCGACGCCAAGTACCGGCGCGAGCACGGCAGCGACGGCCTGCGTATCCGCGACAGCCGGATGACGAAGCTCTACAACCACTACGCCTATCCGCCCATCAAGGCTGCGTTCTGCGCCAAGACGGCGCGCTACCTCGCGGCGGCGAACGCGCTGCCTTCGAAGGAACTGGAAGCGTGGTCGCTCGGCGCGCTCGCCGACATCGAGCAGGACTTCCAGGACCATTTCCGCAAGATCGAGGCGTTTCAGGCCGAGCTCAGGGACTGGCAGCAGACCCAGCAGGTGGCAGCGGTTTCGCAGTAGGGATCACTCCAGCTCCACGACGATCGCTGCTGCGCCGCCGATCCTGCCCGCCGCGAGGTCGCGGTAGGCGGTTTCGGCGGCTTCGAGGCCGTGCAGGGTTTCAACGGCCAGCTTGTCGCGCACGGTGGGCACGAATTTCGTCCACGCCCGCCCCGTGACGTCCGCGAAACCGGCCGAGCCGAGGCGGGCGACCGTGGCTTCGGCGACGGCGGGGGCGAAGAACAGCGTCGGCGCGGGGCCGGGGAGGGGCGTGTCGCCGCCCTCCGTCCAATGGGTCATGCCGACGATGGCGCTGTGCTTGAGCGCCTCGCCGAGCCGCCGGTGCACGGCGTGCGTGAGCGCGCGGTCCCCCGCGAAGTCCACGAAGACCGAGGGGCGCTGTTCCAGCGCGTCCACATCGTCGTAGGTGAGCACGCGGTCGTAATACCCGAGGCTTTCGGTGAAGGCGCGGTTCGCCGCTGACGTCAGGCCGACGACCTGCACCGCGCCGCGCTTCGAGAGGTTGAACGCGGCCGCCATCGCGGTTTTCGACGAGGCGCTCGACAGGATGACCTGCTCGGCGCCGAAATCGCCCGCATTGCCGAGGAAGCTGTCGATCAGCCAGCCGGTCATGAACAGCGGGCGGAACAGCGCGTCGAGCGCTTCGTCTCCGGCGGCGCGCGGCTCGACGCGCAGATAGCGGTTGTAGATGTCGGCGAGGCCCTGCCGGTGCGGTGCGGTATCGGAAAAGCCGCCATCGTTCACGGCGGGCGCGCGGACGAGGAGGTGCGTCGCGAGCGGCCAGTAGCCGTAGAAGCGGTCGCCCGTCTCGAAGCCCGGCACGCCGGCCTCCACCACCTCGCCGAAGCCCCACACGGGGAGCAGCCCCATGCCGTCCGGCGCCGGGAAGAAACGCCAGTAGCCGAGCATCTCGCCCGCCGCCGCATAGGTAACGTTGTTCGCGGTGAGCGCGACGCGGTGCACGGCGAACAGCACGTCGCCGTCCCGGATGTCAGGCAGCGGCGGATTGTCTCGCGCGGTCGCGACGATATTGCCGCGCGTGATGAGCATTCGCCGGCCGAAAACCGTGTCTGTCATGGTCCGTCCTCCCTGCGTGCGAGAGTAGCGAGGAAGGAATCATGCGAGTAGCTGGTGATTTGATGGTGCGAAAAGGCACGATGTTCGCGTTGAGGTCATCCCATCCGCCGCGGCCGCGTCTTTCCGAACCGCGTTTTCCGCGTGCCCGGCCTGCCTTCCATCGCGCGGCCTTTGGGTCTTGCGACCTGCAAGTCCGCAGGCAGGCCGAGTTCCGAGGCTTCGAGCTTCCTGATCTCGTCGCGGATGCGGGCGGCGGTTTCGAATTCGAGGTCGGCGGCGGCGGCTTTCATCTTCTCTTCGAGCTCGGCGATGTAGGCCTTGAGGTTGTGGCCGACGAGGTGCGGGGTTTCCTCGTCGATCTCCACGGTGACGCGGTCGGCCTTGTCGGTGACGTGCGCGATGATGTCGCCGATGGTCTTGCGGATCGTCTGCGGCGTGATGCCGTGCGCTTCGTTGTAGGCGACCTGCTTGGCGCGGCGGCGGTCCGGCACGGCGAGCGCGCGCGCGCTCGCGCCGGGGATCGTGTGGGCGGAGAGGGTGAAGCGGCCGGCCGCGGA
>JACFNY010000338.1 GCA_019454625.1 Sphingomonadaceae bacterium | reverse complement strand
CATCCGCACCACGGAGCCCGCGCACTACGCCTGCGTTCAGGACCTCTGGAAGCGTATGGAAGCGAACGGCGACATCTATCTCGGCCGCTACGAAGGCTGGTACTCGGTCCGCGACGAGGCCTATTACGACGAGAGCGAGCTGGTGCCGGGCGAGGGCGGCGAGAAGCTCTCCCCGCAGGGCACGCCGGTCGAGTGGACCGTGGAGGAAAGCTATTTCTTCCGCCTCTCCACCTATCAGGACCGGCTTCTGAAGCTCTACGAAGAGCAGCCGGGCTTCATCCAGCCCGCCACGCGGCGCAACGAGATGCTGCAATTCGTGCGCGGCGGGCTCAGCGACCTGTCGATCTCGCGCACCAGCTTCGATTGGGGCATCCCGGTGCCGGGCGCGCCCGGCCATGTCATGTACGTGTGGCTCGACGCGCTCAGCAACTATCTCACCGGCGTCGGCTATCCCGATGAATCCTATACGAAATGGTGGCCCGCGGACGTGCACGTGATCGGCAAGGACGTGGTGCGCTTCCACACCGTCTACTGGCCCGCGTTCCTGATGTCGGCGGGCATCGAACTGCCGCGCATGGTGTTCGGCCACGGCTTCGTGCTCAACAAGGGCGAGAAGATGTCGAAGTCGCTCGGCAATGTCGTCGAGCCGCTGGCGATGGCCGAGGAATACGGCGTCGACCAGCTCCGCTACTTCCTCATCCGCGACGTGCCGTTCGGGCAGGACGGCAGCTACAGCCACGAGGCCATCGTCACGCGCACCAACGCCGATCTCGCGAACAGCTTCGGCAATCTCGCGCAGCGGACTTTGTCCCAGATTTTCAAGAATCTGGACGGTGTTCTTCCCGCCTCTCTGGACCGGAACGCCGATGATGCGGCGCTGCTGAAAAGCGTGTCCGAGGGCTGCGAGGGCCTCCGCGCCGCGTTCGAGGCCTACGACCTGTCGCGTGGCGTCGAGACGTGGCTGCACGCGGTGTTCGCCTGCAACGCCTATATCGACGCGCAGGAGCCGTGGAAGCTGAAGAAGACGGACCCGGAGCGCATGAAAATCGTGCTCGGCACGCTGTTCGTCGCCATCCACGATCTCGCCGTCGCGATCTCGCCGGTGATCCCGGCGTCGGTGGCGAACCTGCTGGACCAGATGGGCGTGCCCGAAGCCGACCGCGATTTCGCGAGCATCGGTGGAGACAGGGGCGGCGACTGGTACGCGCGCCTCGCCGCGTCCGGCTTCCGGCTCGAAGCGCCGCAGGGCGTGTTTCCGCGCTATGTCGAAGCGGAACCCGATGCCGGTCGATAGCCATTGCCACCTGAACTACCCCGGCCTCGTCGAGGATCAGGCGGGCGTCATCGCGCGCGCCCGCGAGGCGGGCGTCTCGGCGATGCTCGCCATTTCGACGCGCAGCAGCGAGTGGGATGACGTCATCCGCATCGCCGAGGGCACGTCCGACATCTGGGCGAGCGTCGGTGTCCACCCGCACGAGGCGGACAGCGAGGACATCGAGGAGACCCGGCTCGTCGCGGCGACCCGCCATCCGCGCGTTGTCGGCATCGGCGAGACCGGCCTCGACTATTACTACGACAAAAGCGACCGCGAGCGTCAGCGCGCCAGCTTCCGCCGCCACATCGCCGCCGCGCGCGAGACGGGCCTGCCGGTGATCGTCCACACGCGCGACGCGGAAGCCGACACGCTGGAGATCATGGGTGATGAACTGGGGAAGGGGGCCTACGGCGCCGTCATCCACTGCTTCACCGCGAGCGCGGACTTCGGCCGCAAGATGCTCGACCTTGGCTTCTACATCTCGCTTTCGGGTATCGTCACGTTCAGGAACGCTGTCGATCTCGCTGAATTCGCAAGGGAAGTTCCGGACGATCGTTTGCTCGTCGAAACCGACGCGCCGTTCCTCGCGCCTGTTCCCAAGCGCGGCAAGACGTGCGAGCCCGCTTTCGTGACGCACACCGCCGCCTTCATCGCGGAGAAGCGCGGCGTCAGCTACGAAGACCTCGACCGCACGACGAGCGCGAACTTCTACCGCCTGTTTTCGAAAGCCGCGGCGTGAAGGTCACCGTCCTCGGCTGCGGCACGTCGAGCGGCGTGCCGCGCATCGGCAACGACTGGGGCGCCTGCGGCCCGCATGAGCCGAAGAACCGCCGCCGCCGCGTCTCCGTGATGGTCGAAGCCGAGGGCCACACCATCATCATGGACACGAGCCCGGACCTTCGCGAGCAGCTTCTCAGTGCGGGTGTCACGCGCATCGACGCCGTGCTCTACACGCACGACCACGCCGACCACGCCCACGGAATCGACGACTTGCGGCAGGTCTTTCACATCATGCGCAAACCCGTCGACTGCTATGCGACGCCGGACACGTGGCGCGTCCTCAAGGCGCGCTTCGACTATGTGTTCGCGGGCGGCCTCGGCTATCCGCCGAGCTGCGTGGCGCACGATCTCCCGTGGGGCCGATGACGGTGACGCCGTTCGAGCAGGTGCACGGGCCCATCCGCTCCACGGGCTTCCGCATCGACCACGCCGGCCATTCGATGGCCTATTCCACCGACATCAGCGACCTCACGCTCTCCGCGGACAATGCGGTGAAGGGCGTCGATCTCTGGATCGTCGACGCGCTCCGCCGCAAGCCGCATCCGACGCACAGCCATCTCGACCGCACCCTGTCGTGGATCGCCCGCCAGCGCCCGCCCCGCGCGATGCACACGCACCTGGACAACAGCATGGGTTTTTCCAGCCATGCCAAGGCGGTGCCGCCGGGTGTCGAGC
>JACFNY010000337.1 GCA_019454625.1 Sphingomonadaceae bacterium | reverse complement strand
GACCTCGGGCGACATCGAGATGCTGGAGCACTCCTACCCGATCATCATCCACCGCTATTCGCTGATGGAGGATTCCGGCGGCGCCGGCAGGAACCGCGGCGGCTCCGGCACCTGCTGGGAGGTCGAGCCGCTCGACGCGCCGATGACGCTCGTCACCTTCGGCGAGGGCCGGCGCATCCCGGCGATGGGCGCGGCCGGCGCGAAGTCGGCCATGGTGCAGCCCAAGGTCGGCCGGCTCGAGGTGACGCGCAACGGCGAGACCCGGACCATCACCGAGAACGTCATCGAGACGATCATGCCCGGCGAGCGGGCCGCCAACAAGAACCCCGGCGGCGGCGGCTACGGCAACCCGTTCGAGCGCGATGTCGAGAAGGTGGTCGAGGACGTCAGGAACGGCCTCGTCAGCCTCGAGGGCGCGCGGCTCGACTACGGCGTCGTCATCGCCGACCGCGACAGCCTCGCCGTCGACCGGGAGGCCACGGCGCGCCTGCGCGCCGCCTGAGCGGCGCTTCATTTCCGAACCGACACCCGAGGACCGGGGGGCGAACGCCCGCCGCGCGGCCTCGCGCACCCGAAAGGACCCGTTATGCGAAACCAGTATCGTCTCGGCATCGACGCCGGCGGCACCTTCACCGACTTCATCCTGGCCGACCGCGCCGGCGACGTGCGCATCTTCAAGGCGCTGTCGACGCCGCAGGACCCGACGCTCGCCATCCGCGCCGGGCTGGCGCTGATCGAGGAGGAGACCGGGATCTCCGCCCACGAGATCGTCTCCAACGCCGATCTGTGCATCAACGGCACCACGGTCGGCCTCAACGCGCTGATCACCCATACCGGGGCCAAGACCGGCCTGATCGCCACCAGCGGCCACGAGGACTCGATCGAGATCCGCCTCGGCCACAAGGAGGACGGCTACCGCTACGACCCGGAATATCCGCCGGCGACCATGCTGGTGCCGCGCTATCTGCGCCGGGGCGTGGCCGAGCGCGTGCTGTCGAACGGCACGGTCCACACCCCGCTCGACGAGGAGGGCGTGCGCGCGGCCTGCCGCCACTTCCTCGACGAGGGGGTGGAATCGGTCGCCATCAGCTTCGTGTGGTCGGTGCTGCATCCCGGGCACGAGCTGCGCGCGGCCGAGATCGTGCGCGAGATGATGCCCGACGTCAGGCTGACCGTCGGCTGCCAGCTCTATCCGCAGGTGCGCGAGTACACCCGCACCTCGACGGCGGTGGTCAACGCCTATCTCGCCCCCATCCTGCAACGCTATGTCGGGGCGATCGACAGCCATTTCCGCGCGCTCGGCGCGCGCCATCCGGTGCGCTACTTCCAGTCGAACGGCGGGCTGGCGCTCGGCAGCACGGTCTCCGACCAGTCGGTCTACGCCATCAATTCCGGCCCGGCCTCGGCGCCGCGCGCCGCGCTGTGGCTCGGCGAGCCGTGGGCGATGGACAACATCATCACCGTCGATATGGGCGGCACCTCCTTCGACATCACGCTGACGCGCGACGGCCGCGCCAACGTCTCCAAGAACATCGACTTCCTGCGCTACCGCATCGGCATCCCGATGATCCAGGTCGAGACGCTGGGGGCCGGCGGCGGCTCGATCGGCTGGATCGACTCGATGGGGCTGTTGCAGATGGGGCCGCAATCGGCCGGTTCCGAGCCCGGTCCGGCCTGCTACGGCCAGGGTGGCGACAAGCCGACCACCACCGACGCCAACCTCGTGCTCGGCTACCTCAACCCCGAGGGGCTGGTCGGCGGGCGGCTGCCGCTCGACGTCGCCAAAGCGCGCCAGGCGATCAAGACCCATCTCGCCGATCCGCTGGGCATCAGCGTCGAGCGCGCCGCCTACGGCATGTTCACCATCGTCAACAACAACATGGTCAACGGCATCCGCCGCGTCTCGGTCGAGCGCGGCTACGACCCGCGCGACTTCGTGCTGAACTGCGCCGGCGGCGCGACGGGGGCCCACATCACGGCGCTGGCGCGCGAGATGGGCATCCGCACGGTGCTGGTCTCGAAGCTGGCGTCCGGCCTGTGCGCCTTCGGCCAGATCATCTCGGACGTGAAGTACAACTACATGGCGCCCGCCCCGGTCCGGCTCGAGGGCGCGGAGGCGGCGGCGACGCTCGACCGGCTGTTCGAGGGGCTGGAGCGGCGCGGCCGCGACGACCTCGCCGGCGACGGCTTCGCCGAGGAGGCGATCTCCATCCGCCGCTCGCTCGACATGCGCTATGTCGGCCAGGTCCACGAATGCACGGTCGACGTCGAGCCGTTCGAGGTCACGGAAGCGGCGCTGGAGCGGCTGAAGGCCGCCTTCCACGCCCGGCACGAGGAGCTCTACACCTATTGCGAGCCGCAGAGCGCGGTCGAGGTGGTCAACGTCGAGAGCGCCATCACCGGCGCGGTCGACAAGCCCGGCCGCATGGTGATCGCCGCCGGAAACGGCGCCCATTCGGCGCTCAGGGGCACCCGCGAGATGATCTTCACAGCCGAGGGCCAGGTCCACGACACCCCGGTCTACGACGGCGCGCTGCTCGGCGCCGGCGACCGCGTCACCGGCCCGGCCGTGATCCAGGATGTGACGACCACCATCGTCATCGAGCCGGGCTGGCTGGCCGAGCTCGACGCGTCCGGCGTCTACGTGCTGACGATGACCCCGGTGGTCGGTACGGTCGGCGCGGCCGAAGCCGTGGCCGAGGACGCCTGAGATGGCGCTGGCGCTGGAACGGGTCGGCATCGCCTTCGGCGGCTTCCGCGCGCTGGCCGACATCGACCTCGAG
>JACFNY010000336.1 GCA_019454625.1 Sphingomonadaceae bacterium | reverse complement strand
GAGGCCGCCACGTCGCTGCGCACGCTGGAGTTCCACCTGCACGGCAAGCTGCCGTTCCACGACGTGGTGATCCCGGTGCTGTTCCCGCTCGGCATCCAGTGGTGGTCGCTCGCGGGGACGCCGATCTACAGCCGGCACGGCCACTTCGAAGGCTTCACGGGGATCGGCGGCGATCTCACCGACGTGCGCCGCTCCGAGGACCGCGCCACCCGCCTCGCGCGCTTCGATCCGCTCACCGGCCTTGCGAACCGCATCACCATCCGCGAGACGCTGGAAACCGCGCTTCTCAGCCACGGCGGCGTCGTGCCGCAGCGCTGCGCGCTGCTGCTGCTCGATCTCGACCGTTTCAAGTCGGTGAACGACACGCTCGGCCATCCCGTGGGCGACAAGCTGCTCGAACAGGTCGCCGACCGGCTCGGCACGCTCGTCGGCGCGGACGGCCGCGCCGGGCGGCTCGGCGGCGACGAGTTCGCCATCGTCGTGCGCGACGCCGAAACGCTGGGCGGTCTCTCCGCCTTCGCCCAGCGCATCATCGACTACCTGTCCGCGCCCTACACGGTCGAAGGACACCGCATCGTCATCGGCGCCAGCGTCGGCATCGCCATCGGGCCCGACAACGGCCACAGCGTCGACGCGCTGATGCGGAACGCCGACCTCGCGCTCTACGCGGCGAAGTCGGACGGGCGCGGCAAGCACCGCTTCTACGAGGGCGGGATGCACCGCAACGCCGAGGCGCGGCGCCAGATCGAGAACGACCTGCGCAGCGCGCTCACCGGCAACGGGCTTTCGCTGAGCTTCCAGCCCATCGTCGAGACCGCGAGCGAAACCCTCGTCGGCTTTGAGGCGCTGGTGCGCTGGCATCATCCGCGCCACGGCGAGATCCCGCCGTCGAGCTTCATCCCCATCGCCGAGGAGACCGGCCTCATCGACGGCATCGGCGAATGGGTGCTGCGCAGCGCCTGCATGGTGGCGGCGAAATGGCCGGAGCACATCGGCATCGCGGTCAACCTCTCGCCGATCCAGGTGACGAACCCGGAGCTGCCCGCGCTGGTGATGAACGCGCTGGCGCAGGCCGGCCTTGCGCCGGGGCGGCTGGAGCTGGAGATCACCGAAAGCGTTTTCCTCGAGGAGAACCCCGCGACCCGCGCCACGCTCCAGCGCCTCGGCGCGATCGGCGTGCGGCTGACGCTCGACGATTTCGGCACCGGCTATTCGGGCTTCTCCTATCTGACGAAGGCGCCCTTCAAGAAGATCAAGATCGACCGCTCGTTCGTCTCCGGCGCGGCCGAGCGCGGCGGGCAGAAGGCCGCGATCGTGAAGGCGATCGTGGCGCTCGCCGACAGTCTCGGCATGATCACCACGGCCGAAGGCGTCGAGACGCACGACGATCTCGACATCATCCGCCGCATCGGCTGCACGCAGGTACAGGGCTATATCTTCGGCAAGGCCGTGCCGTGGGCCGAGGCGGGCATCCTTGCGCGCTCCGAAGCGCCGATCGCGCCGAACGGCGTGAAATCGAACCGGCCCCGCCGCATCGCCATGCTGCGCCGCGCCACGATCCTGCACAACGGCCGCAGGCGGAGCGCCCGGCTGCGCAACACCTCGGAAACCGGCGCCATGTTCGAGGCGCGCTGGCTGCCGAAGCCCGACGACCGGGTGACGACGTTCGTGGAAGGCCAGCAGCCGCGTTCCGGCATCGTCCGGTGGGTGGAGGAAGACCGCTTCGGCATCCACTACGATGAGCAGGCCGCCGAAAACGCGGAGCGCGCCGCCTAGCGGCCAGGCGTCAACATCGTCTCGGGGCGGACGAGCCCGCGGAATCGCGTCTCGTCGATAAGATCGAGAACTTTCGCCGCCTCCAGCAATGTCAGCCCGTGCTTGTGCGCGTGCTTGGCGATGGCGGCGGCGTTGTCGTAGCCGATCTCGGGCGCAAGCGCCGTCACCAGCATCAGCGAGCGCTCGACGAGATCGGCGATGCGCTCGCGGTTGGGCTCGATCCCCGCCACGCAGCGGTCGGCGAAGCTCACCGCCGCGTCCGCGAGCAGCCGAATCGACTGGAGCACGTTGTACGCGATCACCGGCTTGAAGACGTTCAGCTCCAGGTGCCCCTGCGCGCCGCCGACGGTGACGGCGACATGGTTTCCCATCACCTGCGCGGCGACCATCGTCAGCGCCTCGGCCTGCGTCGGGTTCACCTTGCCCGGCATGATCGAGCTGCCCGGCTCGTTTTCCGGCAGCGCAAGCTCGCCGAGGCCTGAGCGCGGGCCGGAGCCGAGCAGGCGGATGTCGTTCGCGATCTTGTTGAGGCTGACCGCGAGCACGTTGAGCGCGCCCGACAGTTCCACCATCGTGTCGTGCGTGGCGAGCGCCTCGAATTTATTGGGCGCGGTTTCGAACGGCAGGCCGGAAAGCTGCGCCAGTTCCTTCGCGATGCCCTCGGCGAAGCCTTCCGGCGCATTGAGGCCGGTGCCGACCGCCGTGCCGCCCTGCGCCAGCCGGTAGAGCCGCGGCAGCACCGCCTCCACGCGCGCGATCCCGTCCGCCGCCTGCTGCGCGTAGCCGGAGAACTCCTGCCCCAGCGTCACCGGCGTCGCGTCCTGAAGGTGCGTGCGGCCGATCTTCACGATGTCCGCGAACGCCTCCGCCTTCGCGGCGAGCGCCGCGTGCAGGTGCCGGAGCGCCGGGATCAGCCGCGCGTTCACCTCGCGCGCCGCCGCCACATGCATCGCGGTCGGGAACGTATCGTTCGAGCTTTGCGAGGCGTTGACGTGATCGTTCGGGTGC
>JACFNY010000335.1 GCA_019454625.1 Sphingomonadaceae bacterium | reverse complement strand
GCCGCGCACGCCCTCGCGCCGATCGCGGGCGACCCGGTCTATGGGGACGGCAAGGGCCCGATGCGGCTGCATTCGGCCGGACTCGTCATTCCCTACCGGGATGAGGCGCCCGTCTCCGTCGCCGCGGCGCTGCCGGCGGACTGGCCGCTCTGGGCGCGCGAGGCCGCTGAAAATGAGAAGGGGCCGCCCTTTCGGGCGACCCCTTCCGCGTGACGAGACGGTAAGGTTTCAGGCCTTGCGGCGGCGACGGGCTGCCCCCAGCCCGATGACACCGAGCCCGAACAGCGCGAGCGCAGCCGGTTCCGGAACCTGACCGACCGGCGTTCCGCCGACGCCCTTGAAGGCGAAGATGAACGTCGAGCCGTTGCCGCCCTTTTCATCGCCTAAGGCCTGACCGAAGCTGTAGACTTCGGCACCGACCGCGGCGAGTGCGGAGAACGCAGCAGACTCAGTAAACGCAGCACCGTAGAAGATGTCGAACTCGAAGGTCGCACCGACAGCCAGAGCGCCGAAGTCGAAATCGAAGTTGGCGCCGTGATCCGCAGGTCCGCTATCGACGAAATCGCCCGATGAGCCCGAGACAATGGTGCCGCACCCCGAATACGGGTTGCTGCTGCAGAAGCCATCGTCGGTTGCGCCGATCACGGCGGTTGCACCCGCGGTTCCGCCGATGGTCACGAATTCGCTGAACGCCGTGGGGTCGACGTCCCAGTCGAACGTGCGGCGATAGCGCAGGCTGGCGACATCGGCCGCGCCGATGTTCTCGATGGTGACATGCACCTGATAGAGATTGTCGGATGCCGACGGCGTGAATTCATGCGTCACTTTCAGCAGGTCACGCATGTTAACGACCGAGGTCGCCGTGCTGCCGACGGACTCGTCGTCCGTGTGTGCCGCGCCGCCGGACGTGAAGCTTAGCGAGGTCAGGCCGGCGGTTCCGGAAGCATTGTTCGCATAGCCGGAGGTGCCGTCCGCGCCGACGCCCCAGCCTTCGCAGAGGCAGCCGTTGGCGGTCGATTCCAGTTCGCCGCCCGACGTCAGATGGCGCAGGCCAACGACAGTAATGCGTTCGCCGATTGAAACGCTGCCGCCGTCGACATTGAGCTGTCCGAGACTGTCGACACCGAGCTGAATGCCCTTGCCGTTGTCGATGATGGCCGCGGCCTGTGCGCCGGTCGCAATCGCGAGCGTGGCGCAGGCGGCCAGAATTGAGGTCGTGTAACGCATTGTCCTATCCCCTCTGTGTTTCTACGCACGTCTGGCGCAACGCTGCCGGGCGGACTGATCGTCGAAGGGGGTCAAGCATAAGCCGTGCCAAATCGGTGTGCCGGCTCGTAAGTTTTGGATTTCGACCATGTTTTTTCATTTCGAAAGCGGCACGTTCGTTTTGCGTAGTAGAGCTGTGTAAAAAACGGCGACACTGCCGCAGGCCCGCGCTTGCCCAAACCTGCGCGCGCGCCTAATTGGCCTCTCCCATGACCGATCTCGCGCACATCCGGAATTTCTCGATCATCGCCCACATCGACCACGGCAAGTCGACGCTCGCCGACCGCCTCATCCAGCGCACGGGCGGCCTCACCGACCGCGAGATGTCGGAGCAGGTGCTCGACAACATGGACATCGAGCGCGAGCGCGGCATCACCATCAAGGCGCAGACCGTGCGCCTCGACTACACGGCGAGGAACGGCGAGACATACACGCTGAACCTGATGGACACGCCGGGCCACGTCGACTTCGCCTACGAGGTCTCGCGCAGCCTCGCCGCGTGCGAGGGCGCGCTGCTCGTCGTCGACGCCGCGCAGGGCGTCGAGGCGCAGACGCTGGCGAACGTCTACCAGTCGATCGAGCACGACCACGAGATCGTGCCCGTCCTCAACAAGATCGACCTGCCCGCCGCCGACCCCGACAAGGTGAAGGCGGAGATCGAGGACATCATCGGCCTCGACGCCTCCGAGGCGGTGCTCGCCAGCGCCAAGTCCGGCATCGGCATCGACGACGTGCTCGAGGCCGTGGTGGCGAAGATCCCGCCGCCCAAGGGCGACCGCGATGCGCCGCTGGAGGCCATGCTGGTCGACAGCTGGTACGACCCGTACCTCGGCGTCGTCATCCTCGTGCGCGTCGTGAATGGCGTCATCCGGAAGGGGCTGAACATCAAGTTCATGGCCGGCGGCACCGAGCACCTGATCGACCGCGTCGGCTGTATGCGCCCCAAGATCGAGACGCTCGACGAGATCGCGGCGGGCGAGATCGGCTTCATCACCGCGCAGATCAAGGACATCTCCGAGACCCGCGTCGGCGACACCATCACCACGGTGAAGAACCCCGCGAAGGCGCCGCTGCCCGGCTTCAAGGAGGTGCAGCCGGTGGTATTCTGCGGCCTGTTCCCGGTCGATGCGGCGGATTTCGAGAAGCTGCGCGACAGCATCTCGAAGCTGCGCCTCAACGACGCCTCGTTCAGCTTCGAGATGGAGACCTCCGCCGCGCTCGGCTTCGGCTTCCGCTGCGGCTTCCTCGGCCTCCTGCACCTCGAGATCATCCAGGAGCGGCTGACGCGCGAGTACGATCTCGACCTCATCACCACCGCGCCCTCGGTCGTCTACCGGATGCACATGACGGACGGGACGATGCAGGAGCTGCACAACCCCGCCGACTATCCGGACGTGGTGAAGATCGACTTCGTCGAGGAGCCGTGGATCGAGGCGGTGATCTACGTGCCCGACGAATATCTCGGCTCGATCCTGAAGCTCTGTCAGGACCGGCGAGGCATCCAGAAGAACCTCACCTAC
>JACFNY010000334.1 GCA_019454625.1 Sphingomonadaceae bacterium | reverse complement strand
ACCGCCGTTGGCCTCTACGGATTCTCGACGCTGGTCACTGGCCGGTCTTTCTCGGACCTCGAGCGCTCCTACGCGGAGCGGGATATCGACCGCGCCCGCAACGCCATCGCCAACGAAATCGCCCAGCTCGACACCACGGCTACCGACTGGGCCTCATGGGATGCGACCTGGGAATACATGCGCGACCGGGACCGCGCCTACGAAGAGGAAAACCTCGGCCTCGAAACGCTCGAAACGCTCGACCTGAACTACCTGGTCCTCGTCGGTCTCGATGGGAAACCCGTGCTCACCCGGGCGGCCGACCTCGAATCGGGCGAGCCGCGCCCACCCGCCCCCGACCTTTTCCGGGAGGTCGCGATCCCGCCCCGCCTCCCGGCGCAGGCGGCCGAGTCGTACACGCGATCGGGCATCGTCATCCTCGAAAGCGGTCCGCTCATGTTCGCGCTCCGGCCCGTGCTCACGAGCGAAGACGGCGGGCCCGCCCGGGGATTCCTCCTGATGGGCCGCTACCTCGACAGCCGCACCCTCGAACGGCTCTCGGAGCAGACCCTCCTCGACCTCTCGCTCGAGACCGACGAGGCGCGGGAAGGAGACAGCGTCTCCATCACCGAGCTCGATGGCGACACGCTGCTGGTCGCCGGTGACATCGCCACCGAGAACCACGAGGGTACGCTGTCGCTCCAGGCCCGCATCGATCGCGACATCGCCCGCGAGGCGACCCGGGTCAGCCGATCGGTGCTGATCGTGGCCGCGGCAGTCACCCTGGTGATGGGCTGCGCCATCTTCTGGCTGCTCGAACGGCTGGTGGTGCGCCGCCTGCGCCGCCTGAGCAGCGAGCTCGGCGGCATCGGTGGTTCGGGCACGCTCGGCGGGCGCGTGGCCGCCGGGGGGCGCGACGAAGTGGGCCGCCTGGCGGCCGATATCAACCGCATGCTCGATTCGCTGCAGCAATCCGCTGGCCGCTACCAGGCACTCGTGGGTTCGACACCCGATGCGATCTACCTCGTCCGCGACGGGGTGATAACCTTCGCGAACCCCGCCGGCCTCGAATTCGCCGGCGCCGCCGACCAGGCCGGGATCGCCGGCCGCCCGGTGGAAGCGCTTGTCGCCCAGCGCGACCGCCACCTGGTCCGCAACGCCCTCGCAGCCGACCCCTCGGGCGCCGTCCCACGGTTCGAAGTGACGTTCGCCGGGCCGGGGCGCCGGCGCGTCGACCTGGCCTTCGTGCCCGCCGGGGGCGATGGCCTCTGGCAGGTGAGCGGCCGCGACGTCACCGAGTTGCGCGAACGCGAGACCCGCGAACGCGCCTTCGAACGGCGCGTGCAGGAAGCCCAGCGGCTGGAGAGCCTGGGCCTCTTCGCCGGGGGCATCGCCCACGACTTCAACAACATCCTGCTCGCCGTTGCCGGGCATGCCGCCCTTGCCAAGCTGGACCTCCCTCCCGGTTCCCCCGCCGCGGAATCGATCGCCGAAATCGAGACCGCCGCCTTCCGCGCCGCCGACCTGACGCGCCAGCTGCTCGCCTACGCCGGGAGCGGCCAGCTCATGATCCGCCAGGTCGATGTCGCGGAGCTCGTGCGCGACACGGTCAAGCTCGTCCGCCGCGTCTCGGGCAGTTTCGTCGTCGTCGAAGTCGAGGCTTCCACCGAGCCGGTGTTGATCGAAGGCGACGATGTCCAGCTCCGCCAGGTGGTGATGAACCTGGTGACCAACGCCTACGACGCCCTGGGAGAGAGCCCCGGCCACATGCGCGTGAGCAGTGGCGCGCGGTTCTTCGATGCCACCGAGCTCTCGCTGGTGCGCAGCGGGGCGCTGCTCACGCCCGGCCGCTACGCCTTCATCAGCGTCTCCGATGACGGTCCCGGCATCCCGCAAGCAAGCCTCAACCGCGTCTTCGAACCGTTCTTCTCGACCAAGGGCGTCGGCAAGGGGCTGGGCCTCGGCCTTTCGATTACCTACAACATCATCAAGGACTTCGGCGGATCGCTGACCGTCGCGCGCCGGGCGGACGGCGGCACCGTCGCCACCATCGTCCTCGACGCCGCCACACCCTTGCCCGCCGGACGCGCGGGCGATCGTCAAGACACCGCCCATGAGGCGGCCGAATGAAGCAGGGCGTCGTCCTTCTCGTCGACGACGAGGAAGAAATCCGCCGCTCGACCGCGCAGTCGCTCCAGCTCGCCGGCTTCGCGGTCAGCGACTTCGCCTCGGCCGAGGCCGGCCTCGACTACGTCACGCCCGGCTTCAACGGCGTCGTCGTCTCCGACATCCGCATGCCGGGCATGGACGGGATGACGCTTCTGGCCACCGTGCGCGACATCGATCCCGACCTGCCGGTCATCCTCGTCACCGGCCATGGCGACGTGCAGCTCGCCGTGCGCGCCATGCGCGAGGGCGCCTACGACTTCATCGAGAAGCCGTTCGACGCCCAGCATCTCGCCGACGTCGCGGCGCGCGCTCTCGACCGGCGCGGCCTCGTGCTCGAAAACCGGCTGCTGCGCGCCGCCGCCGGCAAGAGCGACGACCTCGAAGCCCGGCTTCCCGGCCGCTCGCCGGTGATGATCGACCTGCGCCACCGGCTGCGCGCGCTCGCCGGCACCGAGGCAGACGTGCTGATCGTCGGCGACACCGGCGTCGGCAAGGAGGTGACGGCGCGCGCGCTGCACGACATCAGCGGCCGCGCCAGCCGTCCCTTCGTCGCCATCAACTGCGCCGCCCTTCCCGCCAGCCTGATCGAGAGCGAGCTGTTCGGCCACGAGGCCGGCGCCTTCCCCGGCGCGCTCAGGCCGCGCTACGGCAAGTTCGA
>JACFNY010000333.1 GCA_019454625.1 Sphingomonadaceae bacterium | reverse complement strand
AGAAACAGGCTACGCATGTGTTTGGTCTCCACTGATCCCCACTGCCCGAATCTAGCAGAATCCAAAGGGGTTTAGTAGCCCGCGGCCTGCCCGTCCTTCCGCATTTCCGAGGCGCCGCGGTAGACGCCGGTGTCGGGATCGCGCCAGATCGCCTGATAGCCGCCGTAAGGACCGACAGCGTAGCGCACCGTGTGGCCGCGCACCCGCAGCGCCTCGGCGACCGCCTGTGGTACGCCCGATTCGATCTCGACGACACCGCCGTCCGTCATCGGCGCGCCGCCTTCGGGGTCGGTGGAGCCGCCGTGGTGGAAGCGCGCCGCGTCGCCTGCCGCCTGCACGCCCATGCCGAAGTCGACGATGTTGACGACGATCTGCGCATGGCCCTGCGGCTGCATGGCGCCGCCCATCAGGCCGAAGCTCATCAGCGGCCTCCCGTCCTTCGTGAGGAAAGCGGGGATGATGGTGTGGAACGGGCGCTTGCCGGGCGCGTAGGCGTTCGGGTGCTTCGCATCGAGGCTGAACTGCGCGCCGCGGTCCTGGAATATGAAGCCGAGCGTGCGGCCGCTGCCGTCGTCCGGCACCAGCCCCGAGCCCATGCCGCGATAGTTGGACTGGATGAGGCTGACCATCATGCCGTCCTTGTCGGCCACGGTCATGTAGATCGTGTCCTTGCCCGCGCCTTCGATGGCGAGACCGGGCATGTCCGTCTTCGCGGCGCGACCCATGTCGATCGTCGCGCGCTGCCGTGCCGCGCGGTCCTTCGAGAGCAGCTCGGCGAGCGGAATCTTCGCGAAGGCGGGGTCCGCATAGAAGCGCGCGCGGTCGGCGAAGGCGCGCTTCTTCGCCTCGACGAACACGTGCCAGAAATCCGGCGAGGCGCGGCCCATCGCCTTCAGGTCATAGCCCTCGAGGATATTGAGCATCTGGAGCGCGGCGATGCCCTGCCCGTTCGGCGGCAGCTCCCACACGTCGTAGCCGCGATAATTGACCGAGACGGGATCGACCCATTCGGATGTGTGCGCGGCGAAATCGCTGAGCCGGTGCGGCGCGCCGATGCGGCGGAAATACCTGTCCATCGCCTGCGCGAGGCTGCCCTTGTAGAAGGCATCGCGCCCGCCTTCCGCGATCTCGATCAGCGTCAGCGCGAGATCGGGGTTCTTGAACACCTCGCCTTCCTTCGGCGCGCGGCCGCCGGGCATGTAGACCCTGCGCATGTTCCCGATCTCCTCGATGACACCCGCCTTCGCCAGCGTCTCGAAGCTCGCCGTGCCGCGCACCCAGTACTCCGCGATCAGCTCGCTGACCGGGAAACCCTGCTGCGCATAGCGGATCGCGGGGGCGAGCACGCGCTGCATCGGCAGCCTGCCGAACTTCGCGTGCATCTCGAACCAGCCGTCGACCGCGCCCGGAACGGTGACGGAGAGCGCGCCCCAATCGGGAATCGTGCCGTCCGCGTCCTGCGCACCGCACGGCGTCTTCGCGATGCGCGCCTTGAGCGCGGCAAGGCTCTGCCCCGAAGGCGCGCGGCCCGAGGCGTTGAGGCCGTGGAGCTTCCCCGTCTTCGGGTCCCGGATGATCGCGAACAGGTCGCCGCCGATGCCGTTCCCGGTCGGCTCCATCAAGCCGAGCGCGGCGTTCGCGGCGATGGCCGCATCGACGGCGCTGCCGCCCTCTTTCAGCACGTCGAGCGCGATTTGCGTCGCGAGCGGCTGGCTGGTCGCCGCCATCCCGTTCAGCCCGAGCACGGCGGACCGCGTGGCGTGCGGCGCGCCCGAATAGCGGTCGCCCTGATCCTTCAGCACGGGCTCAGCCGCAAAACCGGCCGAGGACAGCATGACGGCACCCATCGCAAGTCCGGCAAGTCGCTTCATGATGCCCCTGTCCCCCTATCGGAAATTGTCCTTCGCCGTGCGCCGCGCCGCGAGTTCGGCAACGCCCTCGGCGCGCGTGAACGGGTTCGTCGCGCGTTCGAGGCCGATGGTGGACGGCACGGTCGGCTCGCCGCGCCCGCGCATGGCGACGACTTCAGCCTGCCGCGCCGCGAGCGCCGCGTTTCCGGGCTCGACCGTCAGCGCGAAGCGCCCGTTCGATTCGGTGTATTCGTGCGCGCAGTAGACGCGCGTCTCGTCGGGCAGCGCCATCAGCTTGCCGAGGCTGTCGAACATCTGCGCGGGCGTGCCCTCGAACAGCCGCCCGCAGCCCATCGCGAACAGCGTGTCGCCGCAGAACAGCACGCCGTCTTCGGGGAAGCTGTAGGCGATGTGTCCCGCCGTGTGGCCGGGCACGTCGATGACGCGGCCTTCGGCGCCGCCGATCCGCACCCTGTCGCCCTCGCCCACGGCGCGGTCGATGCCGGTGATCTTCGCCTGCTCGCCCCTCGGGCCGGTGACGGTGCAGCCGGTGGCGGCCTTGATCTCCGCGTTGCCGCCGACATGGTCGGGGTGCCAGTGCGTGTTCAGGATCTGCGTGATCCGCCAGCCGCGCGCCTCCGCCTCGGCGAGCACCGGCGCCGCGACGGCGGGATCGACCACCGCCGTCTCGCCGCTCGCCGCATCGTGCGCCAGCCAGACATAGTTGTCGGAAAGCACAGGGATGCGGACGATCTCGAGCATGGCGGCCTACCAGACCCCCGTGTTGGGCATCGAGGCCCACGGCTCGGCGGGCGGCAGGCGCTCGCCTTTTTGCAGAAGCTCGATCGAGATGCCGTCCGGCGAGCGCACGAACGCCATGTGCCCGTCGCGCGGCGGGCGGTTGATGGTGACGCCGCCGTCCATCAACCGCCGGCAGGCTTCGTAGATGTCGTCCACCGCATAGGCGAGATG
>JACFNY010000332.1 GCA_019454625.1 Sphingomonadaceae bacterium | reverse complement strand
GCGATCTCCGCGAACGAAGCCGCGTCGCCGTTACCGGTCTCGCGGTCGACGAGGCAGGTCGCGAGGCCCGCCGCGCGCGCGGCCTCGATCTCCGGCACGCTGTCCGACAGGAACAGGATGTCCTCGGGCGGCAGGCCGATTTCGTCAGCGATACGCCGGTACGACCCGGCCTCCTTCTTCGGTCCCGTCGCGGTGTCGAAGTAGCCGGAGAACAGCGGGGTCAGGTCGCCCGCGTTGCTGTGCCCGAAGATCAGTTTCTGCGCCGTCACCGATCCCGAGGAATAGACGTAGAGCTTCAGCCCTGCCGCGTGCCAGCGCCGCAGCACATCTGCCGCGTCGGGATAGACGTGACCCTTGAGCATGCCGTCCGCATAGCCTTCCGCCCAGATCAACCCTTGCAGCGTCTTCAGCGCGGTTTCCTTGCGGTCCTCGTCGATCCAGCGCGTCAGCGTTTCCACCGCGTCGCCGGGGACGTCCTTCAGGATCGGCGCGGCCTCTTGCGGGTGCGCCGCGATCCAGTCCCCCAGCCGCGTCCGCGCATAGGGAAACAGCGTGTCGGTCACGAAGGCGATGCTGCTCGTCGTGCCTTCGATGTCGGTGAGGACGGCGCGGATCACTCAGGCGAGGGCCGGTTCGTGGCGCGGGAAGCGGTCAGCGATGTCGTCGCCGGTGAAATGCGCGACCCAGCCTTCGGGATTGATGAACAGGCGGATCGCCGTGAAGCGCGGGCTCGGTCCCATGTCGAACCAGTGCCGCATCCCGGCGGGCACGGCGATGAGGTCGCCCTTCGTGCAGAGCATGTTGAACACGCGCCCGCCCTCGTGGAGCGTGAACAGGCCTTCGCCGTCCACGAAGAAGCGCACCTCGTCCTCCATGTGGCGATGCTCGGCGAGGAACTTCTGCCGGAACGCGGCGCGGTCGGGATGATCGGGCGTCATGCTCACCACATCGACGGCCTGATAGCCGCCGATCGCCTTCAGCCGCTCGATCTCCTCCGCATAGGCCGCGAGCGTGTCGCCGCCGGGTGCGCCCCGCGTCGGCCAGCGCTCGAAACGCACGCCGATCTCGCCGAGGGCCGCTGCGATCTCATCCGCATCGGCGGTTTCCAGAAGCGGGCGCTCCGGCGCGCCCTCCGCATAGACCGCAAGGTGGCTCATGCTTCCCTCCTCATGCTGCGTTCGGCGACCTCGCACGCGGCGAGCCATTCCGCCGCCTCGATCACCCGCTCGGCCTCCGCGATGTCGCGGCCCCAGCCGTAGAGCCCGTGGCCGCGAATGAGGTAGGCAGGCGGCGGCGCTTCGCGGGCGAGATGCGGCGCGGTCGCCGCTTCGATCTCGCGCATGTCCTGACTGTTGTCCACGACCGGGAGCACGATCTCCGCCGCGTGTGTGAGGACACCCGGAAACGCCTTCACGAGTTCGTGTCCCCGGATCGCCCAGTCCGTGCCGAGCACCCGCGACAGCGCGACCGCCTGCGGCGAATGGCTGTGCAGCACCGCACCGACCTCCGGAAAGCGGCGGTAGAGCGACAGGTGCAGCGCCGTCTCCGCGCTCGGGCGCTTGCCGTCGAGCGATACCCCGTCCGCATCCACGCGCATCACGTCGCCGGGCGTCAGCCGCCCCTTGTGCCGCCCGGAAACCGTCACGGCGAAGCTGCCGTCGTCGAGCCGTACCGAATAGTTGCCGCTCGTCGCGGGCGCCCAGCCGCGCGCGTCGAACGCGCGCCCCACGGCGACGATGGCGTCGGCCGCCCTTTCGAAAGTGCTTGCAACCATGATGTTTCCTTAACCATCGCAGCGGCGCTGGCGAAGCGGTTTCCGCTCACCTATGAACCATCCTCATGAATCCGCTCTACGCCGACCTGCCGACGACGATCTTCGAGAAGATGTCCGCGCTTGCCCGCGAGACGGGCGCGATCAACCTCGGGCAGGGCTTCCCGGACGCGGGCTGGCCGCGCGACGTGCTGGAAGCGGGCGCCCGCGCGCTCACGGACGGCTACAACCAGTATCCGCCGATGCCGGGCCTGCCCACGCTTCGGCAGGCGGTCGCCGATCATTACCGCCGCCATCAGGGCATCGACCTCGACTGGCAGACCGAGATCACCGTCACCTCGGGCGCGACGGAAGCGCTTGCAGCCTCGATCATGGCGCTCGTCAGCCCCGGCGACGAGGTGCTGCTGATCCAGCCGATGTACGACGCCTACCTGCCGATGGTTCGCCAAGCGGGCGGCGTGCCGAAGCTGATCCGACTCGAACCGCCCGAATGGCGGCTGACCGCGGCGGCGCTCGCCGAGGCCTTCACGCCCCGCACGCGCGTCGTCCTGCTCAACAATCCCCTGAACCCCACGGCGACGATGTTCTCCGATGGAGAGCTGGCGCTGCTCGCCCGCTTCGTCGTCGTGCACGACGCCGTCGTCATCAGCGACGAGGTATGGGAGCATGTCGTGTTCGACGGCCGCGCCCATTCGCCGATCATGGCGCAGCCGGGGATGCGCGAGCGGACGGTGAAGATCGGCTCGGGCGGCAAGATCTTCTCGCTCACCGGCTGGAAGGTCGGCTGGATGTGCGCCGCACCCAAGCTCAGCCACGCCCTCGCCCGCGCACACCAGTTCCTCACCTTCACGACGCCGCCGAACCTTCAGGCCGCAATCGCCTACGGGCTCGGCAAGGACGATGCGTATTTCACCGCGATGCGCGCCGATTTCGCCCGCTCGCGCGACCGGCTGGCCTCTGGCCTCGAGGCCGCGGGCTGGAAGACGCTGCCGAGCGCGGGCACCTATTTCCTGTCGGTCGATCTCGCCGCCTCGGGCGTTTCGCTCGACGACGT